>CAVDQU010000006.1:25539-38380 GCA_963611035.1 Agathobaculum sp. | reverse complement strand
CTGTGTATACTGACTATGCTTTTATATCTCTTTCTATTTTCTGTGCTTGAGTTTACATAGATTTCTTCTGTATCGCAAGTTATCAATAATTTTATTAGTCACTATTAAATTTCATAGTATTATATTTATGGCATATATATACCAAAAAGAGCACGCTTCTGTTTCCAGAAACATGCTCTCAGATGTCTTATTTCATATCTTGTTTCGTGTTTTATTGCTGTCTATCCTTCTACTGCGGGCTGACGATCTTTCCAGCTACTGCGCAGCTGGCTGCTGTCTTTGGAGAAGCCAGATAGATCTGTACCTTGGAGGTTCCCATACGTCCTAAGAAGTTGCGGTTATTGGTTGCAACGACTCTTTCACCATCTGTTAAGATACCGCCGGTTCTTCCGCAGCACAGTCCGCAGCCTGGGTGAGTGATGATAGCACCAGCCTCTGCCAGTGTATCCAGGATACCCATTTCATCTGCCTGTCTGTAGATCTTGCGGCTGGCAGGTGTTACGATCAGCTTTACGAAGTTTGCTACCTTCTTGCCCTTTAAAACCTCTGCAGCTGCTGCCAGGTCCTCTAAACGGCCATTGGTACAGGAACCGATAAATACCTGGTCGATTTCTGTGCCTTCCAGTTCGCTGACATTGCGGATCTTGTCTACCTGGGACGGACATGCCATAACCGGTACAAAATCCTCTGCCTTGTATTCCATTACCTTGCAGTAGGTCGCATCTGCATCGCCTACAAGGCTCTTCTGGTAATCATTTAAAGTAATATCGCAGTACTCTGCGGTCTTCTCATCTGGTGTAAACAAAGCACATTTCGCACCTGCTTCAATAGCCATGTTGGAAATGGTCATACGGCTGGCAACCGTCATGTTCTCAACTGCACTTCCGGAAAATTCCAGCGCCTTGTAAGTAGCACCGTCTGCTCCCAGATCACCGATGAGACGTAAGATCACGTCCTTGGACATTACATTTTCAGGCAGTTTGCCGTTGATCACAACTTTAATGGTCTCAGGCACCTTGATCCACATGGTTCCGGTTCCTAAGATACTTGCCATTTCTGTATAGCCGATACCAGAGGAGAAAGCGCCTACGCAGCCATAAGTGGTGGTGTGGCTGTCTGTACCAAATGCAATATCACCTGGTTTTACATAACCTGCTTCTGTCATCAGCTGGTGGCAGATACCATCGCTTCTATGTACATGGGTCATGCCATATTTTTCAGCAAATGCGTCACCTGTATGGAAATGTCTGGTGTCATCCAACTGACTTGCCGGTACCAGATGGTCATAGATCAGTACTACCTTATCCGGGTCCCAAAGTTTCTCAAAGCCCATTTCCTTGAATTTTTCCGCTACAAAAGGGATAAATATATCGTGGATCATGACACGGTCCACATTTACAGTCACAATATCTCCCGGCTTTACTTCTTTGCCGGTATTATGCTCTATGATCTTCTCAATTACTGTCTTTCCCATTTTTTATACTCCTCCTAATCCAGACCGTTCAGTTTACGCATAGCCTTTACCAGGCCGCCTGCTCGGATAATGCTCATCAGGTTCTCAGGAAGAGAGGCGATGGGGTATGTTTTTCCATTGTAATCAACATGTTCATTCATAACAACAGATATGGTATCTCCCTCTTTGATGTCATCATAAAGAGTTGGCTGCTCAATAAGAAGCAGACCGTTGTTAATAGAATTGCGGAAGAAGATCCTTGCAAAAGATTTGGCGATCACGCACTGGATGCCTAATGCCTTGATGATCTCCGGCGCCTGCTCTCTGGAAGAGCCGCAGCCGAAGTTCTTTCCTGCAACAATGATATCTCCCGGCTTGATCTGCGCTGCCAGTTCCGGGCGCAGTGGGGAAAATCCATACTGTTTCATATCATCTATGGTTTTTAATGCAAGGTATTCTGTTGGGATAATGATATCGGTATCGATATCATCTCCTAAGACCCATACCTTTCCTGTCATTTTATCCATTTTTCTATATCCTCATATCTTTGATTTTTTCGTAGACTCAGATTTCCCGCGCTGACGCGCTCTACTGCCTGCTTTCGCAGGCGAAATCTTCGTTAATGGCTTGAAAAAACAAATGTCTGCTTCGCAGCCGCTTGTTTTTTTCTGCGCTCATTACCTTATGTCCTCAGCCAGCGCGATCTCTCCTGCAATGGCAGAAGCGGTAACAGTAGCAGCAGAACCTAAATATACCTTGGAACTTGGATGTCCGGCACGGCCCTTGAAGTTTCTGGTACCTGTACTGATCAGGACTTCATTTTCACCGATCACGCCCTGACAGCTTCCCCAGCATACGCTGCAGTTAGGGTTCATAACAATAGCGCCTGCTTCCATGAAAATGTCGATAAGGCCCTCTTTTAATGCCTGACGGTAAACAGTCTGGCTGGCTGGTACTACCAGGAAACGTACCTTTTCTGCTACTTTCTTTCCCTTGATGATAGAAGCGCCTACTCTTAAATCTTCAATACGTCCGTTGTTGCAGGAACCTAAGAACGCTTCATCAATCTTAATTCCACGAACTTCTTCTGCTGGAACTACATTATCCACAAAATCTGGTTTTGCAGCCACAGGACGTACCTTGGATAAGTCAAAAGTATATTCTCTTGCATATACTGCATCTGGATCGCTCTTGTATACAGCCTTTGGCTTTCTGCCGTGTGCTTCCAGATACTCTAATGACTTTTCATCTGCTTCAAAAATGCCAGTCTTTGCACCAGCTTCTACTGCCATGTTGCAAAGTACCATACGCTCGCTGATGCTTAAGGATTTAGCGCCTTCTCCGGTAAATTCCATTACCTGATAATTACATCCGTTAGCGCCGATCTCACCAATAATAGTTAAGATCAGGTCTCTTGCATAAACGCCTTCCGGCAGTTTTCCTACTAAATTAAATTTTACAGTCTCAGGAACCAGTACCCATGATTTTCCAGTTACCATTCCATAAAGGAAGTCCGTACATCCAACGCCGGTACCAAAAGCACCTAAAGCGCCGTAGGAGCAGGTATGGCTGTCTGCTCCGAAGATCAGCTCACCGGAACATACATAATTTTCCATCATAACCTGATGGCAGACGCCTTTTCCTTCCCAGAAATCAATATTATTTTCCTTTGCGAAATCACGCATCTTCTTCTGGGATGCTGCTGTTTTCGGGCAGTCAGAAGGTACGTTATGGTCTACGATAAATACTACCTTTTTTTCGTCTGCAATATGTGGATTTTTTAATTTGTTGCGGTACATATCCACAGTCAGATGTGTGGTACCGTCATTACTCATTAAACGGTCTAATGTTACTGTATGGATGTCTCCCGGTTTTACGCTTTCTACGCCGGCTGCTGCCGCTATGATCTTTTCTGCAATCGTCATTCCCATTTTCCTATTCCTCCTCACGGTTTAATGAGGCGATCAGTCCGCCCTGATTTAAGATATTCTGCATGTATTCCGGCAGCTTGGTGCAGGAATAGGTCTTGCCATTTGCCTGGGCAGTTCCATCTGACATGGAAAGTTCCATGGTATCGCCGGTGTTTACCTCATCCGGCAGCTCTTTACAGACAATAACAGGAAGTCCGATGTTAATGGCATTTCTGTAGAAAATTCTTGCAAATGATTTTGCAACGATGGCCTGTACGCCCAGTGCCTTTAAAACGCCTGGTGCCTGCTCTCTGGAAGAACCGCAGCCGAAGTTTTCGCCACCTACAACGAAATCTCCTGGTTTTACTTTTTTAGGGAAATCCGGGTCCAGAGACTCAAAAGCATGCTCCTTCATTTCTTCCAAGTTTGGTAAAAGCAGATACTGTGATGCGATGATCTGATCTGTATCAAGGTCATTGTGAAATTTAAAAATGGTTCCTTTTGCCATGATATGTATTCCTTTCTTAAAACCCATTTGTTTGGGTTCTTTTTTTCTGTGTTTTATACTGATATGTAGTATACCATAGGATGCAGTATAATGGAAATGGCGCTTATTGATATTCTTCATAACTACAGGTTATAAAAAAGCTGCTGCATATGAAATATTTATCTATATGCAGCAGCTTTTTGCTTTTCTTCTTATTCGGTTTTAAAAATATTTCTTGCTTCCCCAAAGATTACTTCTCTTAAGGTCCAGATATTCATTGTAGGCCTTTTCAAGAATCTGCTTTTCATTTGAAAACTTCAGCAGATGGTATGCCTCGTAAAATTTATAGTATCCGGAATCCAGAAAGTATTCTTCCCGCTGTGGTTTACTGTAGTAGCTGTCAGCCATCATCAGATACCAGTGTACATCTTTTTCCACCACATCCTGAGGTGTGTTAAAGGTATACTGGCTTTTTCCGATGTATTTGATAATGGACGCACTGACACCGGTCTCTTCTTTTACTTCCCGGAGTGCTGTCTCCTTATACTCTTCGCCAGCTTCTACTGTTCCCTTAGGCAGGACCCAGCCCTCGTATTTGTTCTTGTAATTCTTATACAGGACCAGAATCTTCCCTCGAAATATAACCACACCGCCGCAGCTCGTTGCCTCAATCATTGCAATTCCTCCCGGTTTTGGTGTGAATCTGAATAACTGGTCTTAGTATACAACGTTTGGGAGTTATATGCAAGAAGTAAATCTGGGTCTGAAACAGTTGTGGCAATTTGCAGCAATTTCTTTATTGGATATGATAATACTTTTTCATACCTTCCAAAAACTCCGGTTCTGATGACAGGCGGGTGATCTCGCTGGTGCGGCCATCTAATTGCATGGCAGTTATTAAATTTAGGATGGTCAGTTCGCCAGCGGCTTTGCCACGGCTTATTCCTTGCTTTTCGCCCTCTAATCTGCCCTCCTTTTTGCTCTCTTCCACCCAATCAAGAAGTCCTTTGCACATATTGATTCCCCCTTCTTCACTGCGATATTTATCTTTGACCTGCTGCAGCTGTTTTGTATCGGTCATTGCTGCAATGAGATCATAGGCATCTTCGTCTATGTTTTCAAACTGTTTTTTTCTCTCTTTCAGGTACTGTTCTACTGCTTTTTTATCAGAGGACCGCCGGATAAATCCAAATACCTCTCTGACATCTGTTTTAAAACATTCTTCTTTTGTAAATCTGCGAACATCCAAAACATGGATCGGATAATGATTGATGAATGTTTTTATCTCTTCTGGAAGATTTTTGTGATCTAAAATCTCATAAATATCTTTTGCTGTATCCCACGGCTTTTCACCATAATAGATCACAATAGTCACAACTGGCGTTAAAACATCTGTTTCTGTCAGCCTGCTAATGTAATCATTTTTATCTAAAATGTCCTTTTCCCGGTTTTGTTTTTGTATCTTTTTCATCTGACGGTCATAAGATAGTGCATCTTCTACCATCACTCGCACCGGTATCCCTCTGTGGATCTTATCCTGATGTTCCAGGGCAATGATCGTAAATGAAGTTCCAAAAGCCACTCTTTTGCACCATCCCGAAAACGCTGTATATTTTTCTTCCTTCCAATGATCTGGTTGCCTTTGTGTGTCTTTCCAGTCTCTCTTGTATCCTGGCTGTAAAGCTGCTTTTCAGCTATGACCTGCTTTCCATCAAAAATATAGCCGTTTAACAGGTCCGCGTACCGTTTGTCATCATCAAAAAATACAGCAGTTTCTATATCTTTTTTTGTTCCCATGTATTCTCCCCTTTCTTTCGCTACAAAGCAAAGGGGCAGGTTCTAACATCTATTATACAAAATCTGATTATAGATTTCAATATCTTCCCCCTGCATAAAAACAGCCTTGCAGACCAGAAGCATTTATGCACCCTTGTGCACTCTTGCTTTTAGCCTGCAAGGCTGTTTTTCATTGTTTTATATCACCCGTAAGTTTACTGTCTACTCACGATCCCCATAAAGATCTTCTCATCTGTAATAGGCAGTTCTCTGATCCTTACGCCTACTGCATTATACACTGCATTCGCAATAGCCGGTGACGGGGTGTTGATAACGATCTCACCGATGGATTTTGCGCCGAAGGGGCCGGTTGGCTCGTAGCTGCATTCAAATTCCACCTGGACTTTTCCTATGTCCAGACGGCTTGGTACTTTGTACTGCATAAAGGAGTTTTCATGGACACGGCCGTGGTCGGAATAGGTAACATCCTCATACATCGCCATGCCAATTCCCTGTGCCAGACCGCCTTCGGTCTGTACTCTTGCCAGGTTCTCATTTAATGGGGTTCCGCAGTCTACAGCAGCCGCAAACTGAAGCAGTTCAATATGGCCTGTTTCCTTGTCGATCTCTACTTCTGCAGCGCCTGCCATAAATGGTGGCGGGGAAACCGGTGAAGAATGGGACTCTGTGGCCTGAAGTGCCTCTTCATTAAAGCACATGGCTCTGTTTCCAATATCCTTTAATGTGATCTCTGCCGGTTCGCCTTCAGGGGCATTTAATCTGCGTACCGTTTTTCCCGCAAATTCCAGTTCATCCTCTGAGCAGTTCAGATACTCTGCTGCCTTCTTTAAGATTTTCCTTTTCAAGGACTCACAGGTCTTTACTACTGCCATACCGGTCAGGTAAGCAGTACTGGAGGCATAAGAACCGGAGTCGTAAGGGGAAATATCTGTATCAACGCCGTAAACTACAATATCATCCAGCTCACAGTCCAGGCACTCTGCTGCCACCTGGGCCAGTGTAGTATCACAGCCAGTCCCCATATCTGCTGCACCAATGGTCATACTGTAAAAGCCGTCATCATTTACCTTAATGGTAACGCTTCCCACGTCTACGCCGGAAATAGCAGAACCCTGCATAGCCATTGCCAGACCTACGGCTCTTACCTTGCCATTTCCCATATCTTTTCTTGGGTATTTCTCATCCCAGCCGATCATTTCCATAACTTTATCCACGCAGCGGTCCAAAGCACAGCTATTGGCTGTTTCCCCATAGTAAGCAGGCATCACCTGCCCCTGGCGGACCATATTTTTCTTTCTCAGTTCGATGGGGTTCATCCCCATCTGGGCTGCCAGCTCATCCATAGCAGACTCTACGGCAAAAATACCCTGAGTTGCGCCATATCCACGGTAAGCGCCTGCGGACATACGGTTGGTATAAACTACATCATAAGCAAAACGGAAAGCCTTTGGCGTGCCGTACATAGGAATGGACTTGTGTCCGGAAAGACCTACTGTGGTCGGTCCATGTTCACCAAATGCACCGGTATTGGACAATGTATACACATCCATTGCCTGTAAAATACCATTGTTATCGCAGCCGATCTTTACCTTTACTTCCATTTCATGACGTGGGGAAGAGGCGATCTGGGACTCATAACGGCTGTAAATGATCTTGGCCGGTTTTCCAGTCTTCATAGTAACGATGGCCGGATAAACCTCTGCTACCACTGTCTGTTTTGCCCCGAAACCGCCGCCGATTCTTGGCTTGATCACGCGGATTTTGGATTTTGGCACATCTAAAGCATGAGCCAGGATACGGCGTACATGGAAGGTGATCTGGGTGGAATCCACTACATTTAAACGTCCGTATACATCCATGTAGGTAAAGGCACGGAAGGTCTCCATCATAGCCTGCTGGTTAGCCTTGGTATGATATATTTTTTCCACGATGTGGCTGCAGCCTGCAAATGCCGCTTCCAGATCACCGTGGGTCTCACCACCGCTGGCGCATAAGTTTCTCTTATTGTCAGCGCCTACGTTGCACAGCGCTTTCCAGCTGTCTTCCGGATGTACCAGGGTCTTGCCGTCCTTAGAATCATGCATATCTAAAACAGGCTCCAACACCTGATATTTTACCTTGATCAGACGCATTGCATGGTCTACTGCCGCTTCTGTCTCACCTGCGATGATCGCCACCGCATCACCTACAAAGCGTACTCTCTGGTCAAGGATCAGACGATCGTAAGGACTTGGCTCCGGATAGGTCTGTCCGGCCATGGTAAAACGCTTCTGGGGAACATCTTTCCATGTAAGGATACATTCGATCCCCGGAACTCTGGAAGCTACCTTGCAGTCGATCTCCTGAATCAGAGCATGGGCATAAGGGCTCCTAAGCACTTTTACGATCAGGCAGTCTTTGAATGCCAGGTCATCGGTGTATACCGGCTTACCAGTTACCAGCGCTTTTGCATCTTTTTTCACAACCGGCGCGCCAATAAGACGAAATTTCTTTCCTGTAGCAGGATTGATCTGAGTATATGCCATTTCCTTATGCCTCCTTTTCTGCCTGCTTGCTGTCCAGATATTTCTTCACAGCCCGCAGCTGGGACATATATCCGCTGCAGCGGCATAAGTTTCCGGAAAGATATTCTTTGATATCTTCTTCATCTGGATCTTTTAATTCTTTTTCCATAGCAAGAACGTTCATAATAAAGCCTGGATTGCAGAAACCGCACTGTTCTCCGCCTTCTCTTGCTAAAAACATACCAAACTCTTCTGCCTCTTTCTGCAGGCCTTCCAGTGTGGTCACATGGCGGCCGTCTGCGCGGATCGCAAGGGTGGAACATGAAAGTACCGGCTTTCCGTCCAGCCATACAGTACAAAGACCGCAGTTTGCTGTCTCACAGCCCCTTTTTACACTGTAGCAGCCCAGATCGCGTACCAGATCTAATAACAGCATATCTGGTTTTACATCTGTCTCTACCTGTTTTCCATTTAAGCGAAATGAAAGTCTCATACCCGGCCCACGCTCCTTCCTTTGATCTGCTCCATAAGACGGCGGGTGTATACAATTGCCAGAGTTTTTCTGTAAGCACCGCTGGCACGTGTATTATCGCCATATTTAAATGCTTCTGCCGCTTCTTTTGCCATTTCTTTTAAGGTATCAAAATCATCCTCTGTAATGATCACTGCCTTTGCTTTTGCAGGTCTTGCCCCAATGGACACGAACCATTTATTTCCAAGGTTGGAAACACAACAGGCGATCACAGGAAAGTCGGTACGGGAATTGCGCTGGCTGGTATAAGCAGCCTTTCTTCCGTCTTTCTTTATGATAATACGAACCAGGATATCTTTCTGATCTCTTCTTACAGGTCTGGCTGCAAATTCAGAAAGAGGGATCGTTCCCTCATGGTACAGCTCCACATAAGCGTCAAGAGCCAGTAAGCAGGTCAGTATGTCGGAAAACCCGAAACGGGCAAAAATACTGCCTCCTACGGTTGCACAGTTTCTCATCTGCACGCCAACGATATTTCTGGTGCATTCTTTAAAAATGCCGTCAAAACACCGGTTCAGCCCCTCATGGGTCTCTAACTGGCGCAGACTGCACATACAGCCAATGGAAAACTCTCCTTCTTTTTCTTCAATTGTATCCAGTCCAAGCCCGGACAAATCTACAATAGTACGCTTGGTAATATGGGTCATCTTCAACCACACCATTCCGCCTACTACCAGACTGCTTCGCTTCTGGCAAAGCTCATATGCCTCTGCCAGGTCGCTTACCTTAACATAATCATCTGCTCGGAACACCTGTTTTTCTCCCTTCGTATGTTTGTACTAATAAATATTAATAAGTTTTTCTAATAAATAATCCATCTTTTAGTAGAATTCAAAACAAAACAGGCAGATTATAACACGAAATCTGCCTGTTTTCCATAGGAAGCGTTATATTTTTTAAAGATATAAGAGTTCAAAAGAAAAACAAGCGCCACCAAAGGTGGCATTTGTTTTTCCTGGCCTCTTAACGAAGGTCCCGTCTGCGCCAGCGGACAGTAGAGCGCGTCAGCGCGGGGGACCTGAGTCTATACCGTTATGACGCTCTCGACATGTATATATCAAACAACCGCCTTGCGATGGGCCCCGCCACTTTTCCGCCGCTGCCGGACTCTTCTACCAAAACCGTAACCACGATCTTCGGAGACTCTGCCGGAGCAAAACCGGTGAACCAGGCGTGTGTCTCTTTTCCTGTTTCAAATTCTGCGGTTCCTGTTTTTGCAGCTACTGTATAAGCATCGGTACGCACAGAAGAACCGGTTCCTTCTACTACTACATCACGCATCAGTTCCGTCAGATTAGCCGCCTCTGTGGCTGTCATCAGGGTTCCTCCTGTGGTTGGAAGGAATTTTTTCACTTCTTCCCCGCCTACACTGACTACCCGGTCCAGAAGATAAGGCTTCATCAAAGTCCCCCCATTGGCAATGGCTGCCGTGATCAGGGCATTATGAAGAGGCGTGATCAGCGTAGTTCCCTGTCCAATGGAAGTCTGTAAGATCTCCCAGGTTCCGGCCCCTTCTTTCATATTAAAAGAGCTTTCCTTATAAGAGTAGCCGGATAATGGCAGTGGATTGTTAAACAGTAATTCCTCTGCCGTAGAATGAAAACGGTTCAGATCCAGGGTCAGTCCCAAACTGGAAAAGGCCCCGTTGCAGGAATTGGCAAAGGTCTGCATAAAATCCTGGCTTCCATGGGCTTCGCTGTGGAAGCATTTAATGGAATAATCCCCATTGTGGTAAACACCATTACAGTCAAAATGAAAATCCTTGTAATCATCTGGATGCTCCCGCATATATTCAAGAGCTGTTACGATCTTAAAAGTAGAGCCAGGGGGGTATAATCCGGCAGTTGCCCGGTTTACCAGATTTCCCTGGGTATTGGAACTGTCTGTAAGAGCCGCCCAGTCCTGAAGCAGTGTATTAGGATCATAACCAGGCTTGGAAACCATTGCCAGGATCTTTCCTGTATCCGGTTCCATGGCAATTACCGCACCTCTTCTGTCACCCAGCGCCGCATAGGCCGCCTGCTGCAGTTCCATATCCAGTGTAGTCACAACACTGTCGCCTAAATTTTTCTCGCCTGCCAGCTCATTTCCCGCCTGTTCCACCAGATTTACATGGGAACTTAAAAGGTAGAAATTCGCCATGGCTTCAATGCCGGTTTTTCCCTTGGAAGAATAGCCTACTGCATGGTCAAATACACTTCCATAATTGTAAACCCGGGTCTCATTTTCCTCATCATCGGTAGTAGTCTCCGCCAGCACAGTCCCGTCTGACGCCAGGATACTGCCTCTTACAATACGGTCGGAAAAGCTGTCCAGTCTGGCATTATAAGGATTGTTGATCACATCTTCACTTTTCATCTGAAGAAAATATCCCATGTACACTGCCAGTGCAAGAAACAAAGCCACACATACATAGGTGATCGTCAGGACTTTAGAATTAGGGTCATATACCCGCGGTTTATTTACTGACTTCCAGGTACCTTTCTCTGTATCTTTTTTCGTATCTTTCTTTATATCTTTTTGAGCATTTCTTTTTACATCTTTGCCAGTATTCTTTTCTGTACTTTTCTTTGCTGTCTGTTCCTTCTTTTCAACTACATCTTTTCTTCTGGAGACAGGTTCTCTTCTTGTACTTTTTTTCAGTTCTTTCATTCTTCCTGTGCCTCCATTTCTTCCAGCTCTTCTTCATCATTGCGTTTAATGATGTAAAGTCCCTGGATAATACTAAATAGCAGGAAAGTTGTCACAATGGAACTTCCTCCATAGCTTACAAAAGGAAGAGTCACGCCAGTGGACGGGATAAACTTGGTCACACCGCCCACTGTAAGGAAGACCTGGACCACATATTCCATTCCAAGACCTACTGCCAGCATTTTATAGAACATGGCCTGCATCTTCGTGGCGATCATCATAAACTGGATAAAACAGCCCAGACAGATGAGAAGCACGCAGATAGCGAAAATACCTCCCATTTCTTCCGAAATAGCAGCAAAAATAAAGTCTTTCTCCACAACCGGGATCTTGTTTGGCATTCCCTGGCACAGTCCCATTCCGAACCAGCCGCCTGTTCCAATGGCAAAAAGAGACTGGGTGATCTGATAACCTGTATTATCAATATCTGCCCATGGATCCTTCCACGCCGTAAATCTGCGCCTTACATGGTCAAACAATGCATATGCAACGGACGTAGCCCCTTTTCCAAGGACTCCCGCTGCGATCAGATACAGCCAGTTTCCTGTAGCGATAAACAGCATGATCACATAGCTGACAAAAAAGATCAGGGCGCTTCCCAGGTCCTTTGACAGCACCAGGATCACCACATGAAGAGCCGCCACCACCGTTGTGATGCATATGTTTTTAAAGTCAAGGGACTGGTAAAACATGGAAGCCACAAAAAATACAAAACTGATCTTCACAAACTCGGAAGGCTGGATCGATATCCCACCAATAGTCAGAGACAGCTGGGCACCGAAACTTTCATTACCTGCCACCCATACAAGAAGCAGAGCTGCCAGTCCGATCCCCGCATAAAGCCACTGGAATTTATACAACTGCCAGAACCTTTCCATAACAAAGGGAACCAGCCAGGAAACCACAGCTGCCACAGCCACGATCACAAACTGCTTAAAAGCCTTATCTAATCCCTTGTCCAAAGACAGTCTGGTAAGCATGATAAAGCCGCAGGCTAACAGCATACAGCAGTTATTTACCAGAAGTCTTGACACATTCCGGTAAATAAACCGGTAAATATAAATGTACAGCAGGAAAAATACCACCTGCCCCACATAAAATACCAGAAGCATCCGCTGCAGTGTCTCATCTTCTGTTTTCAGATACATCACCACATATGCCAGAAAATGCAGCAAAAACATGGCCCTGTTCTGCCTTGCGCATACTTTTCTCTTCCGTTCCAGATCCGGAAAGGAAAAGAAACGGAAATTAGCATAGGTATAAATGGCCATTAGCAATATCATCAGATATTTGGATACTTCCACGATCAGATTTGTCATAGGCTATTCTACTCCCCGTCTGAAATGTCCTCTTGTAAAATCTTTTACCGGCTCTGCCACTTCTCTTCCTTCTATAAAAGAAGCAGCAAAAGCTTCCAGTATCTTTTTGGTCTCCTCTTTTCCTTCTCTTGTAAAGGAAAGCCGCAGA
>CAVDQU010000006.1:0-25529 GCA_963611035.1 Agathobaculum sp. | reverse complement strand
TTCCTTCACTGCCTCTTCATTTCCAAATAAAGATAATGGCAATGGATTTAAAATGGTATTGTAACAGAAATTACAATGTGCCTTTAAAGGCAGACCGGCGCCGGTGCGGTCTTTCATCAAAAGATTCTCCCGTTTTGCAGTACATCCCTTTAATGTTTTTACCACACACTGGGCAGAGACCATCATAGGGGCATGTCCATATATGATCATCTCGTCTGCCACTGCATCCTTCTCACAGGCCTTTGCCACCGCCTTTAACTCCCTGCTGTTTAATTCCCATGGCATGGTAATAAATTCCGGTCCCATTTCCTTTAATGTGTGCACCGCTTCCCGGTTCCATGCATAGACAGAAGCGTCCAAGGCAAATGGGATATGGATATTTTCCTCTTTTAACCAGGAAACTTCCTCTAACGTGCGGACTAACACACCTGTAAAACCTGCATTTTCCAGATTTTTCCTGTTTTTAGAGAAAAATTTCATAGCGTGGGTACGGAAAATGTGGGGAAGTGTAAGGAAACATTCTTTTCCCTTTGCTTCGCATTGTTTTACGATCTTGCCCCACTGTTCCGGCTTAAATCCGTCTGCATCCAGATAAATGCGTTTTACGGCGTCACAGGATAATGCAGGTTCTAGCTGACATTCTTCTTCCAGAGATACAGTGAGGAAGGCGGGGCCAGAAATGTTCCTGGAAGCAGACTGTGTGGCAGCAGGCATTTCTAATTCCGTCTGTGCAAAAGTTTCTGTCGTATTTTCTGCACCCACACTCTCCTTCTCTTTTCCTGTATCCTCAGCTTCTGCTTTTCTCTCCCATTTAGCCAGAATACCTTCCGTCAGCTTCTCAAAACCTTCTCTTCGCAACTCATTTAACGCCTGTACCGGCAGGAAGATATTTCCCTTTAACTGAATATCCAGCTGCTCAAAATAAAAGGAAGTTGCACCGGTCTTATTTAACTGCTTACGGACTTTTTCCTCTGTAGCAGGCTGGTTCTGGGCGCTCTGGCAGATCTGGCCTTCCACCTTTACAATTACGTCCCCCTGGATCAGTTCCAGAACAGCCGGCTTTCCTTCTTCAAAATAAGCCTTTCCAAAAACCGGTTCTTTTTTCTCTTTATTTACATAATTTTCATCCAGGAAATCAAATAGCTTCTGGTTTCCTTCACGGAACTCCGGCTTTTCCTTTAAGGCAACCATATCTTTGCCATTGTGCTTTTCATAATAGCCAGAGGTAAATCCCCCTCTGTCGAATAGATCCAGCAGTTCTTTTTTGTCTTCCGGATCTACATAATACCCCTCTTTTCCATAGTTCTCATATAGATCCAGATATTTCCTGTAAATGCGGACCACACCCGCTGTATATCTTGGACTCTTCATACGTCCTTCGATCTTTAGAGAATAAACTCCCGCTTCTAAGATCTCCGGCAAAATGTCCAGTGTACAAAGGTCTTTTAAACTTAAAACAAACTTCTGGTTCTCTTTGTTTAAACTTTTCCCCTCTGCTTTGTCCCCCTCCCATACACGGTAAGGCAGACGGCATGGCTGGGCGCAACGGCCTCTGTTGCCGCTTCGGCCGCCGATCAGGCTGCTCATCAGGCACTGACCGGAATAGCAGTAGCATAAAGCACCATGGACAAAAGTTTCAATGTCCATTCCCGTTTCTTTATAAATACGGGAAATTTCCTCCAATGACAGTTCTCTGGCCGGAACCACGCGGCAGCAGCCCATTTCCTTTAACATTCTTGCGCTGTATACACTGGTAACGGTCATCTGGGTGCTGGCATGAAGCTCCATTCCCGGAAATTCCCTTTTCATTACCTGAAGAGCCCCCAGATCCTGAACGATAACACCATCCAGACCCGCTTCGTAGTAAGGCTTCATATAGCTGCAAAGCTCATCCAGCTCTTTATCCTTAAATAATGTATTGACTGTCATATACAGACGACAGCCATGAAGGTGTGCATAGCGGATGGCTTCCACCATTTCTTCTCCTGCCGCGTTCTTGGCATAAGCTCTTGCGCCAAAACGGCTGCCACCCATATAGATAGCATCGGCTCCTGCTGCCACTGCCGCCTTTAAGCTGTCAAAGGAACCGGCCGGCGCTAAAAGCTCTGCTTTTCTTTTATTGATCATCTTCTTTAACCTTCCTGATATATAAGTTACAAATACAGAAAAAGGGACACTGCAAACTGTAGCGCGCCCCCTTTTGTTTCATCTGCGTTTTACCTATGTTCTCTCGGAATCTTTCTGTACCTGATTTTGTGAGAAGATTTTTTGTCAGTTGTGCCCAAATTTCTGAGGCGTACGCGGTGCGTACGTTGATGAAATTCGGGTGCGACTGGCGGAAAATCATCCACAAAGGCAGGTGCATGGAAGACTCCGAGAGAACATATCCGTTTATCTGCGTCCGTTCCTGTGAGAACCGGCTTTTCTGGCTGCCTGAAGGGCCTTTCTGGCAAGTTCTCTGTCTGAAAGCTTGGCCTGGAAAGAAGGACTCTGTAACGGCAGTTCTGTCTGAGCAAAACCTTCCTGTGCAGGTTCTGCACCGGCAGCTTCATCAGAAGCCTGCTCTGTTTCACCCGCAGCCTCATATCCTGCTTCATTTACAGGTGTATCTCCCTCTATTACAGTGTCTGCCACTTCATCTTCCACTACTTCCTCTTCTTCATTCTCAGAAGCAGCGGCCAGTGCCGCCTGCTTTTTCGCAGCCCTTAATTCCCGCTCTGTCTTTGAAAGCTTTGCAGATAATTCCTGAAGCTGGCGCTGACGTTCTTCTAAATCCTTTAACACGCCGTCTAACTTCATCTGGGTGCTTACTAACTCATGTTTTAAGCTGTAAGTCTCCTTTTCCATTCTGTCCTTCTGCTCTTCCATTTGATCCGCATTTTCTTTTGCCTTAAAATAATCATCTGCAACGTTAAGTAAAAGCATCAGCTGCTGATAATCGGCACTCTGTTTGCTGAAACCGGGGATCCCATGCATGGTAGTGATCTTTTCATTTACATAACCGGCTGCTTTCTGAAGATAGGCTTCATCTTCATTTCCGCCTAAAGTATATATTTTTCCATCAATTAAAACCTGTGTATAATTCTTTGTATCCATTTTGATCTTCATCTCCTGACTATAGGGTACATTTTTTCTCTGCATTTCGTTAAAAGGATACCACATTTTTACTTCATTTCCAAGCCTAAATGGCGATAGGCATTCTCCGTAGCCATTCTTCCTCTTGGCGTCCTGTTAATAAGGCCGTTCATTAAAAGATAGGGCTCATAAACATCTTCCAGAGTTCCTGCATCTTCTCCCAGAGCGGCAGCTAAAGTATCCAGTCCCACCGGGCCGCCTGAAAACTTCTCAATGATCATCAAAAGAATATTTCTGTCATTCTGGTCCAATCCCATTTTGTCCACATCCATGATATCCAGTGCAAAATCTGCCACTTCTTTTGTGATCACACCGTCATATTTTACCTGGGCGAAATCCCTTACTCTCTTTAAAAGGCGGTTTGCCAGTCTGGGGGTTCCTCTGGACCGCTTTGCCAGTTCAATAGCGCCTGCCGGATTGATCTCCACTCCCAGGATCGCAGCTGAATGTAAGATAATGGTTCGCAGTTCCTCTGGTGTATAAAATTCCAGACGCTGTACCACACCGAAACGGTCTCTTAAAGGCGCAGATAAAAGTCCCGCCCTGGTAGTGGCTCCTACCAGTGTAAAATGAGGCAGTTCCAGACGGACGGACCGGGCACTGGACTCTTTTCCCAACATAATATCAATGGCAAAATCTTCCATGGCCGGATAGAGAACTTCCTCTACCTGGCGGTTTAATCGGTGGATCTCATCTACGAAGAGAACATCCCCCTCCTGGAGATTATTTAAAATTGCCGCCATTTCTCCCGGCTTTTCAATGGCCGGTCCACTGGTCACTTTCAGCCTGGTCCCCATTTCATTGGCAATGATACCGGAAAGTGTGGTCTTTCCAAGCCCAGGGGGACCGTAAAATAATACATGATCTAAGGCTTCTCCTCTGCTTTTTGCCGCCTCAATGTATATTTTCAGGGTAGACTTGATCTTTTCCTGTCCCACATAATCACTAAGGCACCGGGGACGCAGGGTAGTCTCGATCCGCACATCCTCTTCTGTTGCCTCTGTTGTAATAATTCTCCGTTCCATATATACCTCAAGTTAATTAATGTTGGTGTCAAAAGGTATTTTGACACCTCTGATACCGAATTGCTACGTGCTTTGCACTCTCGCAATTCTAAAAACATTCGTAATCCGCTCATTTTTCTTCAAAAAATGGCTTCTTACTCATGTTTTTGGCGGGTCCCAAGTTCAAAAATCCTCCTGCAAGCAAGCTCGCGTCGGATTTCCGACCTTTTGACCCTGGTATCATAAATTATATGATATCCTGCTAAAGATCACAGAAAACTTAAATGCTTTAACGAAGCCTTCAATATGTCCTCTACACTCATATTTTCCGTGATCTCCACTTTCTTCACTGCCTTGGAAGCTTCCATATTGGTATAGCCAAGGGCAGTGAGCGCCGCCACTGCTTCTTTTGCAGAAGCCGCCATGCCTGCTGCAGATACACCCGTATCGGAACCGGAGCCATTTTCCTTTCCACCTCCAAAGGAAGCCATCATCACTTCCTCTAAATCCACCTTATCCTTAAGATCTAAGATCAGTCTCTGGGCGGTCTTTGCCCCGATCCCCGGTGCTTTGGAAATAGCCTTTGCGTCACCGCTGACAATAGCGATCCGCAGATCGTCCGGCCGCATAATAGAAAGAATGCCAAGTGCTCCCTTAGGGCCGATGCCATTGACCCCGATCAGCTGTTTAAACATTTCCCGGTCCTGTCTGTGCAAAAAGCCATATAATGTCATGGCGTCTTCCCGCACCTGAAAATAGGTATAAACGGTCACTTCTTTCCCTAATGCCGGAAGTTCCTCTAAAAGAGAAAGGGGTACATGGACTGCAAGCCCGATGCCTCCGGTCTCCACTACGATCGTATCATCTTCTACTGCCCCAAGGGCGCCTTTTATATATGAAATCATCTGTGTTTACATTCCTTTTATCTGGATCCGCGCAAAAATACGCTGTTTCGTCTTTTATCAATCATAACATAGACCCCGCTTCAATGCAAGCAGGACACCGAACAAATATTCGATGTCATTTTCTTGCAATGTTACTGTTCATGCGCCGCATGACCAGCAACGGAATTTGCCGTGGCTTCGCATTTAAATACGGCAAATTCCCGCAGCCACTATGTTATCTTACGGCACTTTCGGTTCCAAAAGTGCCTACCCGTGTACAGTAACCTTGCAATTCCACTCAAAATCAGCTAAACTAAGGACGGTTTCCGCTCTCATTTTCCAAAGAGGAACATGACGTAACGGACCAGAAAGGATTTTTATGATCACCATTAAACATCCCATTGACTTTCCAAATACCTATCCCTTAGACCGCATCGGGCCTTTAAAGGATATTTTATTTTTTGATATAGAGACTACCGGCTTTTCCGGTGAGACTTCCCAGCTGTATCTTATCGGCTGCACCTATTTTGACGGCTTTGGCTGGAAGCTGATCCAGTGGTTTGCAGATACGAGGCAGGCGGAAAAAGAGCTTTTAGATGCCTTTTTCGAGTTTTTAAAGCGCTTCAAGATCCTGATCCATTTTAATGGAGACCGTTTTGATATTCCTTATCTTTTAAAATGCTGTGAACGTCTGGGCCTTGACTACAATTTTGACGATCTGGTGAGCATCGACATTTTCAAAAAGATCAAACCATACAGAAAGCTTTTAAAGCTGGAAAATATGAAACAAAAGTCCATTGAACAGTTTTTAGGGGTACACAGAGAGGACAAATACAATGGCGGACAGCTGATCGAGGTCTACCGGGACTATCTCCACACCCATGAAAAGTTCCTCTTTGACCTGTTGATCCTGCACAATGCAGACGACCTGCGGGGAATGCCTTCTATCCTGCCGATCTTAAATTACGCAGACCTGTTGGAGTCAGATTTCACCCTTTGCAGCCACAAGCTGTATTCCTACACAGACGACGCTGGATATTCCCACCCTTTTGTCAACCTTTTGTGGGAAAGTCCTTACAGCGTTCCTGTTCCTCTGGAATATACGGTAAATCCCTTAAGCTTGGAGCTGCATGACAACTGTCTGGCCTGCAATTTAAATCTATATGAAGGTACTTTAAAATATTTCTACCCAGACTACCAGAATTATTATTACCTGCCTCTGGAAGATACGGCGATCCATAAAAGCATTGGGGAATATGTGGACCGCTCTGCCCGTAAAAAAGCCACTGCCAAGAACTGCTACAGCAAAAAAGAGGGCTTATTCCTGCCTCAGTTCGGTTCTTTGTGGGAACCTTCTTTTAAGGAAGAATATAAGTCCTCTGTCACATATACTCTTTATGATGATGAAACTTTATGGGCTGACCATGAGAAAAACTCTCACTACGCCCATGACATTTTTACCTATCTGACCGGGCAGCTGTAGCTGCTGCATACACCGCGTACATCTGGGAAGCGCCGGTATCCCCATGTCCCAACATAGCCTGGACTGCGTGGATATCCGCTCCCCCACCGATCAGGTGGGCTGCAAAAGAATGGCGCAGTGTATGAGGCGTAATATCTGCCTTGATCCCCGCTTTTTCTCCGTAAAATTTGATCAGCTTCCAGAAGCCCTGACGGCTCATAGGCTGGCCGCTGCAGTTGGTAAACAGCCATTCGCAGGTACGTCCCTTTAAAAGAGAGCTTCTTGCCTCTTCCAAATAGGCACGCAGCGCCTGTTTCGCCCTTTTTCCAAATGGGATCATCCGCTCCCTGACGCCGTCATGGCAGGTAATATAGCCGATCTGCATATTTACATCTTCTAATTTTAATCCGATCAGTTCTGATACACGGATCCCCGTCGCATACAATAATTCCAGCATGGCCTTATCCCGCAGCTCTTTTGCCGATGTATTTCCCGGTTGGGCCAAAAGGGCCTGTATTTCCTCTTTGGTCAGTATCACCGGGATCTTACGCTCGATCTTGGGAGCACGCAAAAATCCTGCCGGATCTCTGTTTATCTTTCTTTCCTTAAAAAGATAATTGAAAAACGCCTTAATAGAAGCCAGTTCCCTGGAAATAGTGGACGCTGCCTTTCCTTCTTTCTCCAGATACAGGACATAGGAATTCAGACTGGTCTTTGTTACCTTCTCCACCTGTGTGATCCCCATTTTTTCCATAAATCCAGCCATTTGGATCAGGTCCCTGTGATAGGACACTTCTGTATTTTTTGCTGTATGCTTCACTTCTTTCAGATAGATGGTGAAGCTGTTTATTTCTTCAATCATTTCCTTCCCCCTGGTACACCGTGCAGGCCCTTTCTCTGTCTTAGAGTACCCCATGGACCTGGCACTTACTATTTTTTTCCTGCTTTTACAGCAGAATTTTACTCCAATTTTACACCTACACCACAGTATAATTTATTTTCATGTACTTTTAAATAGTTTTTGTATATTCTACGTTCTAAAATGAAAAAAATTTTAAGATGTTCTCTCGGAATCTTTCTGTGCCTGATTTTGCGAGAAGATTTTTTGTCAGTTGTGCCCAAATTTCTGAGGCGTACGCGGTGCGTACGTTGATGAAATTCGGGTGCTACTGGCGGAAAATCGGCCACAAAGGCAGGTGCAGGAAAGACTCCGAGAGGACATTAAGAGAATTAGGAGAAATATGCCTCAAAAGCAGCCCCGCAGGCCGTGATCAGCATCAAAAAGCCCAATGCAGGCAACCGCAGCCGTTTCTGTCTGCTGAGCGACCATCTGGAAAGGACATACCAGACGCACAGATAAAAAAGCCCCTGTGGAAAAAGGGAACGCAAAAAAAGTGGCAGACCAAAAAGACCTTTTCCTGCCGTATAGCAGGCGATCCCCATTCCAAGGCTGAAAGACCAGAAGCAGGTAAGGAGCCCAAACAGCCAGAGACTGTAGACCGTAAGGCTGCACAGCCACCCGGCCCCCAACTGGAAAAAGCGCTGTTTTGCTGCAATGAAAAAAGCCTCTGCAAAAGATGCAGCGCCTGTACTCTCATTTTTATAAGATAAAATTTCCAGGCCACGCCACCGCACCACTACAGACGCGCCCGCCATTCCAAGAAGAAAACAGAAAAGCAGGAAATGACTGCCTGAAAATCGTTTCAATGAAATTTTAAGCATTTGATGCCTTTCTGCGATGTTTAACACATCCATTTGTACTCTTATATCAGTTGTATGCACATTAAAGTCTGTGCATGATTTTTTTGTACAGACAAGGAAAATATGCTATACTGTAATGAGTCCAAAAGAAAAACAAGCGACACCGCAGGTGGCATTTGTTGCCAGGCATGTCGAAGAGGCGCCCGTGGCGCGTCCGCTGATTTTTCTTGGACCATTAAAATGTTTACAGATCATTCTGCGAAGAGCCATTTCCTGTAATGAAGCTGAACCTTTACCACAAAGATGAAGCCTCACGGGCACGCACCGCAGAACGCATCAAAGCAGCCGGTCTTGAAACCGCACTGGCGCAGGCAGATCAAAAATAACACGGAGGAATTAAATACTATTATGAAGATCAGAACTGCAACCTTAAATGACTTAGACGCATTAACTGCCGTAGAAGCAGAATGCTTTTCGGCTGCTGAAGCAGCCACTAAAAAAGACTTTGAAAACCGCCTGGCTTATTATGCAGACCATTTCTGGCTGATGTTTGATGAAAATGATAAACTGATCGCCTTTGTAGACGGCATGGTCACAGACGAAGCCGACCTTACCGATGAAATGTATGAAAAAGGGGAAATGCACAATGAAAATGGTGCATGGCAGATGATCTTTGGCGTGAATACCATTCCTTCCTGCCGCAAAAAAGGCTATGCAGGAGAACTGATCAAAGCAGCCATTGAAGATGCCAGAAAACAAGGCCGCAAAGGTCTGGTGCTTACCTGCAAGGACAAGCTGATCCATTACTACGCAAAATTCGGCTTCGTAAACGAAGGCGTTTCCCAGTCTGTCCATGGAAATGTAGTATGGTATCAGATGAGACTGACTTTTTAAACAGACATGTCACCTAACTGTGACATCACTATAGATGAAAATCAGGAGATATTCTACATATGTGTGTATACAAAGATACAGATAAAAATACAACCTCTGTCCCGGAAACTCTTTTGAATAAAAGGATCGCTGTAGTAGGCATCGGCGGCGTAGGCGGCTATTTAGGCGCCATGCTGGCCCACGACTATCCCCATGTTACACTGGCAGCCAGAGGAAAGCGGCTGGAACATATCAAAGAACAGGGCCTTACTCTCCACTGCGCTTACAGCGGTGAGATCACAGCCTTTCCTGAACATGCAACAACGGCCGATGCACTTGGTCCCCAAGACTATATTTTTGTATGCGTAAAAAACTATTCCTTAGAGGAAGTCTGCCGCCAGATCGCACCTTTTATAAATGATAATACCGTTCTCATCCCGGTAATGAACGGCGTGGACACAGGAGAACGGATGAGAAACCTTCTGAAAAAGGGCACTGTCATCGACTCCCTTATCTATATTGTTGCCTATGCATCTCCGGATTTTTCCATTACCCAGATCGGCAACCTGGCTTCCCTGCGCATCGGCATAAAAAATGCCTCAAAGGAACAGTCTGAGAAAGTCCTTGAGGCTTCTGCCCTTTTAAGGGGGGCTCATATTCATCATAAGATCGCTGATAACATTATAGCGGCTATCTGGCGCAAATATATCTTAAACTGCGCCTATAATATTACCACAGCCCGGTATAACCGGACCATTGGACAACTGCGGGAAGATCCGGAAACAGCCGCCCAGTATGAGACTTTAGTCCGTGAGTCCTGGCTTGTATCTGAGGCAGCCGGTGCAGGCGTGCCGGAAGCTTCCATTAATGAGATCATCGATCAGTTCTACAACAAACTGGATCCGGCATCCACCAGTTCCCTTCAAAGAGATATCTGGGCTGACCGCCCCAGTGAACTGGAGACCTTCAGCGGCTACCTGGTACGAAAAGCAAAAGAACTCTCCGTACCAGTGCCATTATCAGAAGCCATGTATTCTGATCTGAAGAAAATCGTTTCAAAACAAAACTGACATATACCTGACAACGGCATTATCACTGATAATTAAGCCAGTTCATCTTTCTTGTCTACAGAGCGGTACTTACGGCCATAAGCCATGAGTGCCGCTATTGTTTTGCCGTCTGTGATCTTTCCTGTATAGATCATCTCTTCCAGATCCTTTAATTCCCAGGCTTCTACTTCGATGACCTCATCTTCATCCAAATGCTGGTGGGACGGGATCAGGTTATGGGCCACGAAAATATCAATGGCTTCATCGCAAAATGCAACCGTAGTATTTAAACTCATAAGATATTCCAGCTTTTCGGTACGGAAACCGGTTTCCTCTTCCAGTTCCCTGTAAGCACATTCAATTTTGGGCTCATCCGGGGCATCCAGCTTTCCGGCCGGGATCTCCAGAGTATAGCGGTTTAAGGCATTGCGGTACTGGCGTACCATAAGGATCTTTCCCTCTGCATTTACCGGCAGAACAGCTGCCGCACCGTCGTGGTGGATAAAATCCCAGTGTGCCTTATGTCCATTTGCCAGCACTGTATCCTCATACATTTTCAGGATATTTCCCTGATATTTTAACTGGCGGTCCAGACGTACCACCGGCATTCCTTCATTTTCTACTTTTCCCATGTTTTTCGCTTCTCCTTTTATATGTTATGTACTCCCGAACTCTTCTTGCAAAATCAGGCACAAAAAAGTCCCGGGAGTATTGGTCTTTCACACCTCCGCCCGCCGCGCAGGCGATGTGCCATATACATTTACATCTTCTTTCCCTTTTCATAGCTGGCATCTTCTGCTTTGATCACAGCATTTCTGAAGCCATATTCTTCCAGTGCAGATACCCCGGCAATGGTAGTTCCTCCAGGTGAGCACACCTCATCCTTTAACTGGCCCGGATGCTTTCCTGTTTCCAGTACCATTTTTGCGCTGCCAAGAACCGTCTGAGCTGCCATTTGATATGCTTTAGCTCTTGGAAGACCATATTTTACAGCGCCGTCTGCCAGTGCTTCAATAAACATGTATACATAAGCCGGTGAGCAGCCGCTGACACAGCCAACTGCATCCATCATCCGCTCTTCTACTACTTCCAGGCGTCCGCAGGCCTCAAAAATGCCGCGGAGCACTGCCTTTTCCTCTTCGCTGTAACGCGCCTCCTCATATGCCATGCCGGTCATTCCTTCGCCCAGCAATGCCGGTGTATTTGGCATGGTACGCACTACACGGACCTTTCCGCCTAACCGCTCTGTAAGACTGGCAATGGTCTGTCCGGGCGCCAGTGAGATCACGATCTGATCATCCTTTAATACCGGCCGGATCTCCTGAAATACTGTATCAAAATACTGTGGTTTCACTGCCAGGATCACATATTCAGACTGTTTTACGCACTCTGCATTAGACGCTGCATGAGCCACTCCCGTTTTTTCTGTTACAGCTTCCATTTTTTCTTTATGGGCTGCTGTAAATAACAGGTCTTCCGGCTTATACACCCGTAAAAGTCCGTTTAAAATAGCAGACCCCATATTTCCCATTCCAATAAAACCGATCTTTGCCATATTTACCGCCTCCTGTTCTAATTTTTTAAACATTCATGGATATTGTTCCATTTTAACGCACATACCCGCCCGCATACGCGGACGGGCAATAATACTTTCTATATGTGTTTTTTATTTATCATACCCATCCATGATACCACAAAAATCAAAGGTTGCAAAGTAATCCTTTGGAGTTTCTGCGCGGCGGATCATCTGGACAGAGCCGTCTTCCTTTAATAAAAGTTCTGCGGATTTTAACTTGCCGTTGTAGTTATAACCCATTGCAAAGCCGTGAGCACCTGCATCATGGATTACTAAGAAGTCACCCATTTTGATCTCAGGAAGCATACGGTCAATGGCAAATTTATCATTGTTCTCGCAAAGGGAACCGGTAATATCATACTTGTGGTCACAAGGCGCGTCCTCTTTTCCAAGAACCGTAATGTGATGATAAGCACCATACATAGCAGGACGCATCAGGTTTACTGCGCAAGCGTCTACACCAATATACTCCTTGTGGGTATGTTTTTCGTGAATTGCTTTAGTAACCAGGCACCCGTAAGGCCCTAACATGAAACGGCCAAGCTCTGTACACAGAGCCACGTCATCCATTCCTGCAGGGACCAGGACTTCCTCATAAACCTTGCGCACGCCTTCACCGATCGCCATAATATCATTTGGCTCCTGGTCTGGACGATAAGGGATGCCAATACCGCCGGACAGGTTGATAAAGCTGATATGAGCGCCGGTCTCTTCTTTTAACTTAACAGCCAGCTCAAAAAGGATCTTTGCAAGCATTGGATAATATTCATTGGTAACCGTATTGCTTGCCAGGAAAGCATGGATGCCGAAATGCTTCGCCCCTTTGGACTTTAAGATCTTAAATGCCTCAAAGATCTGCTCTGTAGTCATGCCGTACTTTGCGTCTCCCGGGTTGTCCATAATGTCATTGCTGATCTTAAACACACCGCCCGGATTGTAACGGCAGCTGATAGTCTCGGGGATAAATCCTAAGGTATCTTCCAGGCATTGGATATGGGTGATATCATCCAGATTGATGATAGCGCCGATCTTATTTGCGTAAGCAAATTCCTCCGGCGGAGTATCATTGGAAGAAAACATTACATCAGAACCGGAAAAACCGCAGGCCTTTGACATCATTAACTCTGTTAAAGAAGAGCAGTCCGTACCACAACCGTATTCCTGTAAGATTTTTAAGATAAATGGATTTGGAGTTGCTTTTACTGCAAAATATTCTTTATATCCCTTATTCCATGAAAATGCCTGTTTCAGACGTTTTACATTTTCGCGGATACCTTTTTCATCGTACAAATAAAATGGTGTGGGATAGGTCTTGGCGATCTCTTCCGCCTGTGCCTGTGTAACAAATGGTTTCTTTTCCATAATCTTATCTCCTTTCCCAATGGGGGATTTTTGCTTTACGCAATGGTATTTTATGCATTTTTTTGCATATATATCAGAAAAAGCCTGTAAGGAAGTACCATTTCCTATGCGGATAATTGTACTCCCAGACAGACTTCCTTGTCCAGTATTATTTTACACTATACTAGTCAACACTTACTACTCGCATGATGTTGGTTGAAGTTGCTGCTTCATGACGTCTTTTATAAGTTACGACACCTGCAGTAATAACAACCAGATCCCCCGACTTAATCACACTGCTGTTCTTTAATTCCTCCAGAGAATTTTCAATCAGTTCATCTGTGCTTTCTGCACGGCGGGACCATACCGGTGTCACCCCCCACTGGAGCATCATCTGGCGGATCGTGGTAGTACTTGGAGACATACCGATGATACGTGCAGCCGGTCTCCACTTGGAAAGCATCATAGAAGTAAATCCTGTGATACTTGGAGCAATGATATAATCAGCACCGATATCATGTGCCGTTGAAACAGATGCAGAGCAAACTGCATTGGAAACATTCTTCATATTTTCTTCCGTTACCTTGCGGCGGCGGTATGCACTGTAATCAAGGTAAGCTTCTGTCTCTTCAACAATAGATACCATCATCTTTAATGCATCAACCGGATATTTACCCATAGCGGTCTCACCGGAAAGCATAACTGCGTCAGTACCGTCATAAACAGCATTAGCAACGTCTGTGACCTCTGCTCTTGTAGGTCTTGGGTTGCGGATCATGGAGTCTAACATCTGAGTTGCGGTGATAACAGTCTTACATGCCTCATTACACTTGCGGATGATCTCCTTCTGGATATGAGGAACTTCCTGAGCCGGGATCTCAACACCCATGTCACCTCTTGCTACCATGATGCCGTCTGCAACTGCAATGATCTCATCCAGGTTTTCGATTCCTTCTGCATTCTCAATCTTAGCAATAACCTTGATCGCAGAACCTTCTGCGTCAAGCATATCCTTGATCTCACGGATACAGTCAGCAGTACGCACAAAAGAAGCTGCAATAAAATCAAAGCCCTGCTTGATACCGAAACGGATATCTTCTTTATCTTTTTCAGTCAATGCCGGAAGTTTGATTTTTACATTAGGAACGTTTACACCTTTCTTCTCACCTAACTCACCGCCGTTGATAACGGTACATGCGATCTCTGTGCCATCCACATTTACTACTTCCAGCTCGATCAGACCATCATCAATAAGGATCTTATTTCCGGCTGCAACATCTTCATTCAGACCGGAGTAGTTGATATGGGTAATTGTCTCATCACCAACGATCTCTCTGGTAGTTAACGTAAAGGTCTGTCCGTCCTTTAAGGAAACTTTCTTTCCGTCCTTTAATACGCCGGTACGGATCTCCGGTCCCTTTGTATCTAAAAGAGCTGCTACCGGACGGTCCAGTTCTTTTCTAACCTCTTTTAAGATCTCCAGACGGCTCTGATGTTCAGCATAATCACCGTGGGAGAAGTTAAAACGAGCTACGTCCATTCCATTTTTAGCCAGTTCCAGCATAATATTCTTGTCATTCGTATTAGGTCCCATAGTGCAGACGATCTTCGTTTTCTTCATGTTTTAAAATCCTCCGTAAAATAAATGATAGTGGGGTTAATTGTTATCCATGTCTTCTTTTTTGACATGCTTATGTGTATATAAATGATCCATGCAATATTCATAATTGCCTTCACATTTGGAACAATAACGGAACTCCATTCCCGGGCTATCCTTGTCTGTGCGCCCGCAAACTGCACATTTGTGCCCTCTTTTTACTGCTTTCATTTTCTGTGTGGTCTTCTGAAATTCCTGAGTGCGCTTCTTTTGTTTCAAACCGGTAGCACCTGCAAAGGTCATCCAGCCAAAGAACACACCGATAAGGATCAGGCTTAAAACAATCTCGATCTTCTCGATCAGTCCGCCTGTAATAAAGGAATAAATATAAATTCCTGCCTCTGCCACTGCGATCCAGCTTGCTTTTAACGGAAGTACCATCATAAACAACATCTGCATATCCGGGAACATCAGGGCAAATACAAAAAAGAATGAATAAACCAGGTATGTCGGAAACAACGGCAGCGATAAACCGATCATCAGATAAATGCCAATGGAAACAACAGCGTGCAGCAGCACACCACCGATGATATAGCAGTTAAATCGAAAACTTCCCCATACCTGCTCTACAATGGTACCAAACGCCCGGATACAATAAATCCCCAGTGCGTTCATCACCAAGAACATAATGGCATCCGAGCCTGTGACAGCCGGAGGATATACGAAAAATGTAACAATACGCCAGACCTGACCGTGAAGGATCGCTGCCGGGTTCAAGATCAGATAATTCATCACAAACTGCGGTGCTGCCAGAAAAAGGACCACTCCAAGGATCTCCAGGGCACACACAATATCAATGATGCTTCGAAATCCCAGGAAATTTCCGCTGCGGCGTTTCCGGTTATTGGAAAATTTTTCCATCCAAAATCTCCTTTTTTTAACTCATTTTTACTGATTTTAAAACAGATCTTTCTTATTAAATATATAAGCAACGATCAATGTCAATACCAATGTAAAGAAAAGCACGATGACAAAACCATATGGACGCTCTGCAAAGGGCATTCCGCTGGTTTTTACGTTCATGCCATAAAAACTTGCCACCATAGTAGGAATGGACATAACAATAGTCACAGTTGCCAGGAATTTCATAACAATGTTCAAATTGTTGGAAATTACAGAGGCAAATGTATCCATAGTGCCGCTTAAAATGCCGTTATAAATACTGGTCATCTCCATAGCCTGCTTGTTCTCTACGATTACATCTTCCAACAGGTCTGTATCTTCCGGATACTTCTTGATCTTGTCAATCCTTAACAGCTTCTCCAGCACCACTTCGTTGGAACGAAGGGAAGTAGTGAAGTACACCAATGACTTCTGAAGTTCCAGCAGTTCGATCAGTTCCTCATTTTTCTGAGACTGGTGAAGTTTATTTTCAATCACTTCACTCTTCTTATCGATAATGCGCAGGTACTGCAGATACTGGGTAGCATTTTTATAAAGGATCTGTAAGATAAACCTTGTTTTCATAAATGTGTGGAAGTCTCTGACTCTTCCGTCCATAAAGGCGGTAAGGATCGGGGTTTCCTCCAGGCAGACAGTTATCAGCACATCCTTGGTGGTAATGATCGCCATAGGAATGGTCACAAACCAGTCTTTCCCGTTTCTTTCTTCTATAGAAGGAATATCCACCAAGATCAGTGTATATTCATCTTCTGCCTCAATACGTGAGCGCTCTTCTTCATCCAGAGGTGCTTTTAAATGGTCCGGATCGATCTGGCAGGCATCAGCGATCTCTAAGATCTCCGAAGCAGTCGGATTGGTCAGGGCGATCCAGCAGCCTGGCTCCAGCTCCTCTTTTTCGTGCATGGCGCCGTCTTCTGTCTTGAAAATCCGTATCATGCGAAATCTCCCCCCATTTTGAATTTTCACCCTACTCATTATAGTGACTGGCCATGTTTTTGTCAAATCGTTTCATATTTTTTCATTTTCTTCACGTTTTCTTAACCCCCTTTAACAATTGCCAATCCGGGGGGATTGTGTTAGACTGTAATGTGCTTTTTTAGGCTCTTGCCCCGGAAAGCCACTAAGAGACATGATGTTCTAACAGACAATTACGTTTCATAAGCTATAAGATGTACACTCAAAGTCTTGAGCATACATCAAGCCACAAAGGAGGTAAGGGGAATATCCCCATATACTATGGATCAGACTACAACTTATTACACCCTGGGGATCGATATCGGTTCAACAACTGTCAAAGTTGCATTACTGGATCAGGATCTTCATATTATATTCTCCGATTATGAGCGTCATTATGCCAATATTCAGGAAACTCTGGCTGGGCTTTTAAAGAAAGCCTTAAACCAGACCGGCCCCGTTGATATTATCCCTGTGATCACAGGTTCCGGCGGCCTTACACTTTCATCCCATTTACATGTTCCTTTTGTCCAGGAGGTTGTGGCAGTTGCTTCTGCTCTTCAGGACTATGCGCCTCAGACTGACGTAGCCATTGAGTTAGGCGGTGAAGATGCAAAGATCATTTACTTTACAGGCGGCATCGACCAGCGTATGAATGGTATCTGCGCAGGAGGAACCGGATCATTCATCGACCAGATGGCATCCCTTTTACAGACCGATGCTGCTGGACTGAATACATACGCAAAAGATTACAAGGCTATCTACCCAATCGCAGCCCGCTGCGGCGTTTTCGCAAAATCGGATATCCAGCCGCTGATCAACGACGGCGCTACCAGAGAAGATCTGGCTGCCTCTATTTTCCAGGCAGTGGTAAACCAGACCATCAGCGGTCTTGCCTGCGGTAAACCCATCCGTGGAAATGTTGCCTTTTTAGGAGGACCTTTGCATTTCCTTCCGGAACTGAGAAAAGCATTTGTGCGCACCCTGCATCTGACACCGGAGCAGACCATTGCGCCGGATCATTCTCACTTGTTTGCAGCTGTAGGCGCTGCCATGAACCCCAAAGAAGGTCAGGATCCGGTAGCTATTACCCACATGATCGACCAGCTTTCTGGTGGCATTAAAATGGATTTTGAAGTAAAGCGTATGGATCCCCTGTTTAAGGATCAGGCAGAATATGATGCTTTTATCGAAGACCACGGTCACAACCATGTGCGTTCCGGTGATCTTTCCGCCTACGAAGGCAACTGCTATCTGGGTATTGATGCCGGTTCCACCACCACAAAAGTGGCTCTGGTAGGAGAAGACGGCACTTTATTATACCGATTCTATGATAATAATAACGGAAGTCCTTTAGCTACTACCATCCGCGCAGTAACAGAGATCAAAGAACAGCTTCCAGAAAAGGCCCACATCGCTTATTCCTGTTCTACCGGATACGGCGAAGCACTTTTAAAAGCCGCTCTTATGTTAGATGAAGGGGAAGTAGAAACCATTTCCCACTACTACGCAGCTGCTTTCTTTGAACCGGAAGTTGACTGCATCTTAGACATCGGCGGACAGGACATGAAATGCATTAAGATCAAAGACGGAACTGTAGACAGCGTACAGTTAAATGAGGCATGTTCCTCAGGCTGCGGTTCTTTCATTGAGACTTTCGCAAAAAGCTTAAATTACAGCGTAAAAGATTTCGCAAAAGAAGCATTATTTGCAAAAAATCCTACAGATCTTGGTACCCGCTGTACTGTATTTATGAACTCTAACGTAAAACAGGCACAGAAAGAGGGAGCCAGCGTTGCTGATATTTCCGCCGGTCTGGCTTACTCCGTTATCAAGAACGCTTTATTTAAGGTGATCAAGATCACCAATGCATCAGACCTTGGAAAACATGTAGTTGTTCAGGGCGGTACTTTCTATAATGACGCAGTCCTTCGCAGCTTTGAGAAGATCTCCGGTTGCCATGCTGTCCGTCCGGACATTGCAGGTATCATGGGTGCTTTTGGTGCAGCTCTCATCGCAAAAGAACGTTTCCACATGGCTGGTGAAAAAGAGACCACCATGCTGCCTCTTGATAAGATCATTGCACTGCAGTACACTACCTCAATGACCCGGTGCAAAGGCTGCAACAACCACTGTGTTTTAACCATCAACCAGTTTGGAAGCGGACGCCGCTATATTTCCGGAAACCGCTGCGAGCGCGGTCTTGGCCTTGCAAAAGCAAAAAAAGAGATACCAAACCTGTTTGATTACAAATATCACAGAATGTTTGACTACGAGCCTCTTCCTTTAGATGAGGCAGACCGCGGTGTAGTAGGTATTCCAAGAGTTTTAAATATGTATGAAAACTTCCCATTCTGGGCTGTTTTCTTTAAAAAGCTGCGTTACCATGTAACCCTTTCTCCGCAGTCCACCAGACAGATCTACGAGCTGGGCATTGAGTCCATTCCAAGTGAGTCTGAGTGTTATCCGGCCAAGCTGGTACATGGTCATATTTCATGGCTCATCCACCAGGGCGTGAAGTTCATCTTCTACCCATGTATCCCATATGAGCGCAATGAAAGCCCGGAAGCAGGAAACCATTACAACTGTCCTATGGTCACTTCCTATGCGGAAAATATCAAAAATAACGTAGAGGAATTAGAGACAGAGCATGTAGATTTCATGAACCCGTTCATGGCATTTACAAATGAAAAGATCTTAACCGACGGCCTGGTACGGGAATTTGGTGGAAAATTCCAGATCCCGGAAGCAGAGATCCGCATGGCGGCTCACGCTGGCTGGGAAGAGCTGCTGGCATCCCGTTCTGATATGGAGAAAAAGGGCGAGGAAACTCTTGCCTGGATGAAGGAACACGGAAAACGGGGCATTGTACTGGCGGGAAGACCTTACCATGTCGACCCTGAGATCCACCATGGTATTCCGGATCTGATCGCATCCTATGGTTTTGCCGTACTGACAGAGGACTCTGTTTCCCATATGGGTAAAGTAGAGCGTCCTTTGGTGGTTACCGACCAGTGGATGTACCACTCCCGTCTCTATGAGGCAGCAAGCTTTGTAAAAACAAGAGATGACCTTGATCTGATCCAGTTAAATTCCTTTGGCTGCGGTCTGGATGCAGTTACCACCGACCAGGTTGCAGAAATTTTAACAAAATCCGGAAAGATCTATACGGTATTAAAGATCGATGAAGTAAATAACCTGGGAGCAGCCCGCATCCGTATCCGTTCCCTGATCGCAGCTCTTCGTGTCCGTGACCAGAAGCATTATGAACGGAAAGTGGTTTCCAGCGCTTACAACCGTGTGCTGTTTACCAAGGAAATGAAAAAAGATTACACCCTGTTATGTCCGCAGATGTCACCGATCCATTTTGACCTGATCGAGCCTGCTATCCGCGCTTTTGGCTATAACATGGAGATCTTACAGAACCACAACCGCAATGCAGTAGACGTAGGTCTTCAGTATGTAAATAATGATGCCTGCTATCCGTCTCTGATCGTTATCGGCCAGATCATGGATGCACTGTTATCAGGAAAATATGACTTAAACCGCACCGCAGTCTTTATGAGCCAGACCGGCGGCGGCTGCCGTGCTTCCAACTATATCGGATTTATCCGCCGCGCATTAGAGAAAGCAGGTATGCCTCAGGTTCCTGTTATTTCTGTCAATGCAAACGGCATGGAGACCAACCCAGGTTTCTCCATTACACTGCCAATGATGACCAAGGCCATGCAGGCCGTTGTATACGGTGACATTTTCATGCGTGTCCTTTATGCCACCAGACCTTATGAGGCAGTTCCAGGAAGTGCCAATGCTCTTCATGAGAAGTGGAAAAAGATCTGTATCAAGGCTCTTTCCAAGAGACAGCCTGCTATGATAGAATTTGCCAGAAATGTCCGCGGCATCATCCGTGATTTTGACAATCTGGAGCGTCTTGATATTAAAAAGCCGAAGGTTGGTATCGTAGGGGAGATTCTGGTTAAGTTCTCTCCTCTGGCTAATAACCATGTAGTAGAACTTCTGGAGTCAGAAGGTGCTGAGGCAGTTATGCCTGACCTGCTGGATTTCCTTCTCTATTGCTTCTACAACAGCAATTTCAAGGCAGAACACCTTGGCATGAAGAAATCCACTGCAAGACTTTGCAACGCAGGCATCGCCCTGTTAGAGTTTTTCAGAAAGACTGCAAGAAAAGAGCTGAGTGCCAGCAAACACTTTACACCGCCGTCTGAGATCCGCGATCTGGCCGAAATGGCAAAGGGCTTCGTATCCTTAGGGAACCAGACCGGTGAAGGCTGGTTTTTGACCGGCGAGATGTTAGAGCTGATCCACAGCGGTGTTAAAAATATCATCTGCACCCAGCCATTTGGCTGCCTGCCAAACCACATTGTAGGAAAAGGTGTGATCAAGGAACTTCGAAAGAACTATCCAGAATCCAATATCATCGCCGTAGACTACGATCCCGGCGCCAGTGAAGTAAACCAGTTGAACCGTATTAAACTGATGCTGGCTACGGCGCAGAAGAATCTGAAGGCGGAGAATGCCTGATAAAATGTTTGAAGCTTGAATTTACTTTTGAAAGTTTTAAATCTAAATCTCCAAAACAGTATCTTGAAAAACATTTTTTCATATGTTATAATAACTGTTGAATAAATGATTGCAGGTATTCACAATAAGTAACAAAACGAAAACCCCAGGGACTGCTACTCCCTGGGGTTTTCTATTCCGTTTTATGTATGGTGGCTTAAACCATAGGCCGGTTACCTGTCATCTCCGTCCAGCCATTTGCAGATAAAATGTTGCCGCTCATGCGTTGCATGACCAGCAACGGAATTTGCCGTGGCTTCGCATTTAAATACGGCAAATTCCCGCAACCACCACGTTATCGTACGGCACTTTCGGTTCCAAAAGTGCCTACTTGTATATAACAAATAGCTTATTACGCTTGCCATAACGGAGATCAAAAATGATTGCAGGGCAGTCACAATAAACTCGCCTCCTTTCTGATACCAGTATGGAGGAAGTAACATTTCTATTGTACTATAGAAGGGGCATTTTTGCACCCCTAATTTCAACAAAAAACGCCAGGAAATGTACGTTGTAAAACCAACATTTCCTGGCGTTTTCATCTCAAATCAATATTTCTATGTATTTTTTATTCGTACAGCGGATACTTATCGCACAGCTTTGTAACCTCTGCCTTAATATACTCTTTCTTATTCTCAAAGTCAGCAGCTGCCAGCCAGATGCATTCCGCAATCTTTGGCATATCTTCTTCCTTTAAGCCTCTGGTGGTAACAGCAGGTGTACCGATGCGGACGCCGGAAGTTACGAATGGGCTTCTTGGGTCGTTTGGTACGGTGTTCTTGTTTAAGGTGATAAATACCTCGTCACAACGGTTCTGCAGCTCTTTACCGGAAATATCCATGCCGCGCAGGTCTAACAGCATCAAATGGTTATCTGTGCCCCCTGTAAGGATCTTAAAGCCCTGTTTCTGCAGCGCGTCTGCCAGTGCCTTTGCGTTTAATACAACCTGGTGTGCATATTCCTTAAATTCAGGTTTTAACGCTTCGCCCAGGCATACTGCCTTTGCAGCGATCACATGCTCTAATGGGCCGCCCTGGGTTCCTGGGAAGATCGCCTTGTTGAAGTTGAACTTCTCTGCAGCTTCCTTATTCGCTAAGATCAGACCGCCTCTTGGTCCTCTTAAGGTCTTGTGAGTGGTAGTTGTAACAACATCTGCATATGGGATTGGGCTTGGATGCTCTCCTGCTGCCACAAGACCTGCAATGTGGGCCATATCCACCATTAAATAAGCGCCTACCTCATCAGCGATCTCACGGAAACGCTTAAAATCAATGGTTCTCGCATAAGCACTGGCGCCTGCTACGATCAGCTTCGGCTTTGCTTCTTTTGCTTTTCTCTCCAGCTCATCATAATCGATGAAGCCTTCGTCATTTACTCCATAAGGAACAATGTTAAAATACAGTCCTGAGAAGTTTACAGGGCTCCCGTGTGTCAGATGACCGCCATGATCCAGGTTCATACCCATAACTGTATCTCCTGGTTTTAACATAGCGATAAATACTGCCATATTTGCCTGTGCGCCGGAGTGTGGCTGTACGTTTGCATAGTCGCAGCCAAACAGCTTCTTGGCACGTTCAATAGCAATGGTTTCCAGAACGTCTACATACTGGCAGCCGCCGTAATAACGCTTGCCCGGGTAACCTTCTGCGTACTTGTTGGTCAGTACAGTTCCCATAGCCATCATTACTGGTTCTGATACAATGTTCTCAGAGGCGATCAACTCCAGATTTCTTCTCTGGCGGCCGCACTCTGCCTGAATTGCTTCTCCTACTTCCTTATCATAGGAAGTGATAAAATCCATAACTGTATTTACCATTGTTCTACCTTCCTTTCAGTATTTGACCATACCTGCAGTGTTTTGTCAGTTTATTTATCCAGATATGCTGTTTTCTGCGATTATACCCCATAGCTATGCAAATTTCAAGTATTCATTTGCATACATTTCATAATTTTGACAAAAAATACACACACTCACATTTCTTTCATTTTCAAAAATGCCCCTGGCGCATACACACCAGAGGCATATTCTTAATGAAACTTCCAGTCCTTCACTACCATTTGAAGGCTGCGGTTCCCATTATATTCATTTATTGTAGGATAATAGATGATATCCATAGTCCGGCTGCTTCCCATTTCTTCTATAAATAAGTCACCTTCTGTGAATACCACTCCGTCCATGGAAAATCCCCTCTCATTCATCAGTGATAATTTCACCACATTCCGGTTGCGTCCAAAGACCCTGGCACTTCGTATCCTCAGGGATTTTAAGGCAAACTGAGGCTTTTCATTTCCCTGCCCAAACGGCTCTAACAGTTCCAGTTCCTGGATAAGGCTTTCTGTTATGTATTCAAATGGCATAGGAACATCGATCCACACTCTGGGGATAAAATCATCCTCTGTCAGCCGGTCTGCCGCATTTTCATTTAACCGCCTGCGAAATTCCTCTATATTGGCTTCTTCCAAGGAAAATCCTGCAGCCATAGGATGGCCGCCAAACTTTAACAGAAGATCTTTTACCTCTACTAAGGCATGGAACATGTGATATGCCTCTATGGAGCGTCCTGAGCCTTTTGCGCAGCCTTCAGCCCTGGTAAGGACAAATACAGGCTTATTATACCGCTCCCGGATCCTGCCGGCCACAATGCCCGCTAAAGACTCATGACAGTCTGGCAGGAAGACTACCAGCACTTTATCGTCCTTAAGCTCTGTTTCTACCTGTTCGATGGCGGCATCTGTTCCTATCTGGGTCATGTCCTTTCGTTCATCATTTAAGGCCTTTAACTCATCTGCCAGTTCATCTGCCTGGACTTTATCTTCTGCTAAAAGCAGTCTCATTGCCATTTCTGCCGTTTTTAAACGTCCGCTGGCATTCAGACATGGCCCCAGCACAAAACCGATATGATAGGCACTTATATGCTCTGGATCCAGTGTATTTTTCTCCATCAGGCTTACAAGGCCCTGGATCTTTGTGTTTGCCAGCTTTTTAAGGCCTTCTTTTACTACAATGCGGTTCTCATCCTTAAGCTTCATTACATCGCCTACTGTGGCGATAGCCGCCAGCTCCAGCATATCCAGCCACTCCTGGCGGTCTATGCCGTATTCCTCAAAAAGCACCTGGATCAACTTGTAAGCCACCATAGCGCCGCAGATCTCACTGAATGGATAGCTGCCGTCTTTTCTCTTTGGATTGACAATAGCGTCCGCAGGAGGCATTATTTCCGTTCCTGAAGCCTCATCTACCTGGATATCATGGTGATCTGTTACCACTACCGTCATCCCAAGCTTCTTCGCCTCTTCGATCTGGCTGATGGCCGCAATACCATTATCACAGGTCAGTATCATATCAATACCATCAGCTGCTGCCTTTTCAATAATATGTTCATTAATACCATAGCCGTCTTTAATGCGCTCCGGTATTACATAATCCACCTTTGCACCTACCCGGCTCAGCCCCTTATAAAGGATGCAGGTGGAGCACACGCCGTCAATATCATAATCTCCCACGATCCGGATTCTGGCGCCGCTTTTAATCTTTTCCTTTAATATAGAAACCGCCTTTTCCATATCCGGCAGCAGCCTCGGCTCATACAGATCCTTTAAACTTCCATGTAAATATTTGTCAAAGTCCTTTATATCTGTAATATCCCGGTTTCTGATAATGCGGGCGGTAATGGGGCTGATATGAAATCTTGCCGCCAGACCGTTAAAATCTGCTTTCTTTGCATGAAGCATCCAGACTGCTTTTGTCATTCTTCTTCCATCCTTTATTTATCACCATTTCTCATTACACTTGCAGAACCTGCCACTGGCAGCTTCTCAATGTGCTTGGCAACAAAAAAAGCAGATTCACGAAGAATCTGCTTTTTACATGCGCCAGAGAAGATTCGAACTCCCGACACTACGGTCCGTAGCCGTATGCTCTATCCAGCTGAGCTACTGACGCATTTGTTTGTGTTGCTTGCTGTGTTCCTCAGCAACGTAGATTATTATAATAAAGGATATGGTTTTTGTCAACACTTTTTTTGAAAAAATTTTAAATTAATTTTTGACTGCATTTTCAATAGGCATTACAGGAAATTGCAAGAAAAAAACAGCCAGATTTCTGTATCAATGAAATCTGACTGCTATAGTCACTGGGCTGGCGGGATTCGAACCCTCGTATGCAGGAGTCAAAGTCCTGTGCCTTTACCGCTTGGCGACAGCCCAAGATATTAAAAAATCCTCTTCCTACTCCAGAAAGAGGATTAGGGTGAGTAGAGGGATTCGAACCCTCGGCCTCCAGAGCCACAATCTGGCGCGATAACCAACTTCGCCATACCCACCATCTTTATTTTTTATTAGGCTTTCGCCTAATGAGCCTGAAGGGATTCGAACCCCCGACCCACGGCTTAGAAGGCCGTTGCTCTATC
>CAVDQU010000005.1:4992-41724 GCA_963611035.1 Agathobaculum sp. | reverse complement strand
TGGGCCGTGTCTCAGTCCCAATGTGGCCGGTCACCCTCTCAGGTCGGCTACTGATCGTCGGCTTGGTGGGCCGTTACCTCACCAACTACCTAATCAGACGCGGATCCATCTCACACCACCGGAGTTTTTCACACCGTACCATGCGGTACTGTGCGCTTATGCGGTATTAGCAGTCATTTCTAACTGTTATCCCCCTGTGTGAGGCAGGTTATCCACGCGTTACTCACCCGTCCGCCGCTCAGTCAATCTAAAATCCACCGAAGTCTCATTTAGATTGCTTCGCTCGACTTGCATGTGTTAAGCACGCCGCCAGCGTTCATCCTGAGCCAGGATCAAACTCTCATGTTAAAAAGTTGATCGAAGTTCGGATTACTTAGCTTGGCTAATTTATCCTAAACCTTCATTACTTGGTTTTTGTTCTGAATTTTCTCAAATCCAAAGGTCTAAACCAGACCTTTTATTTTCTGAATTTTCAGGGTTTTACATACTGTTTAATCTTCAATTATCAAGGTTCTCATTTTGTTGTCAGACTTGTTTGCTGCAACAGTTATTTATTATAACCGGTCATCAACTGTTTGTCAACAACTTTTTAAATTTATTTTTTTGTTTCTTTCGAAACGTTTGCTGCTCTCTCAAGCGCGAAATACATATTAGCAAATCCCAAACCATTTGTCAACAACTTTTTTCAGGTTTTTACAAATTCTTTTTGTGATCTCTTTTTTGCTTATTACATCCCTCTTTTACGATTTCTGTTTTCCTGTGAGTTATGTTATAATCCAGATATGAAACTTTGCGCCAGCCTCTGGCCGCAGAATGGAGAACTTCATGACCGTTACAACTGAAAAGAAACAATACTATGGTCTGGATCTGTTAAAGTTTATTATGGCAGTTCTGGTAGCTGCCAGGCATGTGATCCAGATCTATTATCCCGCTGAAAGTAAATGGCGGCTGGTGATCGGGTGCTGGCTGTCTAATCTGGCAGTTCCTGTTTTCTTTCTGATCGCAGGCTTCCTTTTATTTAAAAAGATCCCAGTGCAGGATCCTGTGCAGAATAGCCTTGATACATCCGATACAGACATAAAAAACAGCTGGCCTGCTGCCAGACGCTATATCTGCCGTATCTTGAAACTGTATATCCTCTGGTGTGTGATCTACTGGCCTATTGATATTTACAACTGGGTCCAGGGAAATGATACTATCACCCAGGCAGTCCTTTTCTATGTACATTCTTTCTTTATGTCAGCTACCATTACCCAACTATGGTATCTGCCGGCTCTGGCCATAGCCAGTTTTATTGTATGGCTGTTTTACAGAGCAAAAGCAAAGACCTGGATGCTGCTCCTTTTTACAGGGATCCTTTTTATTTTGGGCTGTATCTGTGACAATCGTGTTCTTTTAGAGCATACACCTGCAACACTCCAGGCAATACTTCAAACTTTTATCCGGTGGTACACGCCTCGTTTCATGACTATGCGAAATGGTATTTTCTATGGAAGCTTCTATGTTGCCCTTGGCGCCTGGTCTGCAAAAAGGAAACGGCACCTGCCACCTGTACCGGCTGCTTTGGGAAGCCTTATTTTTCTGGGTGTAATGTATATAGAAGTTTCCCTCTGCTCCAATGCCAATATGGTATTATCCGCAGCACCTACAGTAGTCTGCCTTACAGAACTGGCATTAAGCATAACCGGGAATGGATCCAGATTTTTCCTGTTTTTGCGGGAACAAAGTGAATGGATCTACTTCTCTCATTATTATTTCATCCATTTATTTACCTGGACCATCTATTATAATCCCCTTCCCATGACCAAAACAAACATTATGCTTTCCGTTCTGGTCCCTATGTTCCTGTTTACATTGCTTATGGCATTTCTGCCCCATAGAAAGCATAGTAAATGGCTGCTGGCACTCATTTAGATCAGTGGAAACGCTACTGACGTCACCTCAATATGCCTGGCAGTAATTAAGGCTGATGCAAAGAAGATCCATCTCTTCTGCATCAGCCTTTTTACTATGCTCGTTATGCAATTATTATAAATATTGCTCTTGTTTACTTAAATGCTGCTACCAACTCTTCTGCATCATCATATCCCTGCTTCTGCAGTTCGCTGATATACCATTCTGTTACCGGCTCAACGATCGCCTTAAAGGAGTCAATATCAAGGTCATCTGTTCCAACAACCTCAACACCATTCTTGGACTGCCATCTGGATAAGATCTCGTCATCCCCGGCGCGGTTGATCTCACGTTCGTACTGAACAGCTAACTTTCCGCATTCGTCTACTACTGCCTGCTGCTCAGGAGTTAAGCTATCATAGATATCCTGATTGATACAGAAGAACAGACAGTCATAGTTTGCATTCCAAAGAGATACGTATTTTTGTACTTCCTGTACGCTGGCTGCGTCAATAGCCGGAAGCGGATTTTCCTGTCCATCTACGGTTCCCTGCTGAAGGGCGGTGTAGGTCTCGGACCAGTTCATATTGGTGGCATCTGCGCCCCAAAGCTCATAGCACTTCATCAGAAGGTTGGAACCTGCCACACGCAGTTTCAGATTCTTCATATCTTCTGCAGAATGTACCGGGCGGACGCTGTTGGTCAGCTGGCGGAAGCCATTTTCTGCCATTCCCATACAATGTAAGCCATAAGAAGATAAGATCTCATCCATCTTCTCGCCTGCTTCCCCGTCCAGTTTTGCGTCCGCATCTTCTACAGAGTCGAAAAGATACGGCAGTGATACTACGTTAAAACGCGGGTCAAATGCAGAGTAGATCAGATTGCTGTGCATGGAGATCTGTACCGGATCACCGTTCATCAGTGCCTGGATGCCTTCGGACTGGTTGCCGCCGGTCAGCTGGTCTGCTGCATAGACTTCCACTTTTACTTTCCCGCCGGTTGCCTGATCCATTAACTCACCGAATTTACGTCCGGCCTGTGCCCATGTACTGGTCTCTGTGGTGGAACAGGTGAAGTTCCAGGTCATTTCCGGCCAGTTTAGATCACTGTGGTCTTCTACCTGATAAGCGGTTGTGCTTCCGGTGCTTTCTGAACCTGCTGCTTTTGCTGCATTATCTGTGAAAATATGTACCAGATCTTCTGCATCCTCATAGCCCTGGTTCTTTAATTCATTGATGAACCATTCAGTTACAGGCTCTGCTGCATTCTTAAAGGACTCCACATCCAGATCCTCATATTTTACAACTTCTACGCCATTCTTTGTCTGCCAACGGTCTAAGATCTCTTCGTCACCGGCGCGGTTGATCTCACGCTCATAGGCAACTGCCTTACGACCGGCTTCATCTACGACCTTCTGCTGTTCCTCAGTCAGGCTGTCATAAATGCCCTGATTGATACAGAAGAACAGACAGTCATAATTTGCATTCCAGAGAGAAACATATTTCTGTACCTCCTGTACGCTGGCAGCGTCGATTGCCGGTAATGGATTTTCCTGACCATCTACCGTCTTCTGCTGAAGGGCGGTGTAGGTCTCGGACCAGTTCATATTGGTAGCGTCTGCGCCCCAAAGCTCATAACACTTCATCAGAAGGTTAGAACCTGCCACACGCAGCTTCAGATTCTTCATATCTTCTACAGAATGTACAGGACGTACACTGTTGGTAAGCTGGCGGAAACCATTTTCTGCCATTCCCATGCAATGAAGATTATAATTTTCCAGGATCTTTACCAGTTCTTCTCCGGCCGGTCCGTCTAAAACTGCATCTGCCGTTTCCACGGAATCAAAAAGATACGGCAGTGACACTACGTTAAAACGCGGATCAAACGCGGAGTAGATCAGGTTGCTGTGCATGGAGATCTGTACCGGATCACCGTTCATCAGCGCCTGGATGCCTTCTGACTGATTGCCGCCGGTCAGCTGGTCTGCCGCATAGACTTCTACCTTGATTTTGCCGCCGGTAGCCTGTTCCATTAATTCACCAAACTTACGTCCGGCCTGTGCCCATGTACTGGTCTCTGTAGTGGAACAGGTAAAGTTCCAGGTCATTTCAGGCCAGTCCAAATCACTGTAATCTTCAATGGTATTAAAATCCTCATTATCTGTAGCAGTAGTACCGCTGTCACCGCCTGCTGTGGTTCCGTTTTCAACAGCGGCTGTACTTCCTAAAGCGGCCGGAAGGAAAGTGGAGATTCCGGGAATGTAGGTGATCAAAAGCAGAACCACAATACTTGCAATTATCATTGACACGACTGCACGGGAAATCTGCTGTAAAGTCACCTGTAAACCATTTTTCAGTTTTACACCGATCGCTACAAACAGATTGACTCCAACCGGCGGTGTTACCTGTCCGATGGCCAGGTTGACGGTTGCCATGATACCAAAAGCAATCACATTGTAGCCTAACTGCTTGCATACAGGAAGCATGATCGGAATAAAAATGTACATAGCAGAGTTTGCGTCAATGAAGCAGCCTGCGATCAGGAAGATCACATTACAGATCAGCAAGAACGTAAACTGATTGCCTGATACTTTTGCTAACAGCTCAGATGCTGCGGTAGAGATACCAAAACGGGTACATACAAAGGAGAACAGGGATGCACATGCTACGATGAGCATGATACCGCCGGTGGTCTTTGCAGAGTCGATCAGGATATCCCAAAGGTCTTTTAATTTTACTTCTTTATAGATCACCATACCTACGAAAAGGCCATATACAACGGAAACAGCCGCTGCCTCAGTAGGAGTAAATATACCGCCGTAGATACCTCCAAGGATGATAACCGGCATCAAAAAGCCCCAGAAAGCATCTTTAAACGCATCCAGACGTTCTTTTGCAGATGCTTTCTGTACATTGGAGGGGACTACGTGGTTTTTTCGCACCTCCAGCATAACCACTACAATCAGGGCAATTCCCATAAGGATACCGGGAATGATACCTGCCATGAACATGTCACCAATGGAAACACCGGTAATAGAAGCATACACAACAAAGGCGATACTTGGAGGGATGACAATGGCAATGGAGCTGGCTGTTGCCATTAATGCTGTAGAAAACGGAGCGGAAAAGCCCCCTCTTTCTACCATGGCCGGGATCAGCACAGCACCTAATGCTGCTACCGTTGCAGGACCTGAACCGGAAATGGCACCGAAGAAGCAGGCAACGATGATACATACATTTGCGATTCCGCCCTTTCTGTGTCCAACACAGGTATCAACAAAACGGATCAGTCTGGTGGAAATCCCCGCCTTTGCCATAATGTTTCCTGATAATACAAAAAACGGGATCGCAAGAAGCAGGAATTTGCTGATACCGGAGTAAATGTTGGTTGCTACAATGGTTAAAGAGGTTCCTGAATACAGGATCGCTGCTGCTGAGGAAAGTCCCAGGCAGATAGAGATAGGAACATTTAAAACCAGCAAAATGAAAAAGGTAATAAAAAGAACTGCACTTACCATTTATTTATCCTCCTTTTTCATGTCATTTTTTTCTTCTTCCTTATTTTTCACGCATTCATCCACACAATACTCAATAAAATGCAGGATCATGCACACAGAACCGATGGGAACAAAGGACCAGAAGATCCATTCTGGCCAGTTTAACACAAAGGTCCGTTTCTGGTTGGCAAGCTGTGCTAACACCTTGTCCATACCGTAATAGAATAAGATTACCATAAAAGCCACACAAAAAAATGTGATGAGAATGATCACCGGTTTCTTACATGACTTCGGCAGGCGCTCTGTTACCAGATTTAAACCTACCAGACCACCCTCTCTTGCAGACAATGCTGCACCCAGAAGAGTGATCAGAACAAACACCGCAACCACCAGTTCTTCTGTAAATGACCATGACTGGTGGATCACCTTACGTGAAAACACGTTTCCTACTGTCAGTACAAGGATCAGGATCATGGTAGCTGCCAGAACTGCTTTTTCTGCCAGAACTACAAGATCCATAAGTTTTTTATACCCTTTCATACTGCTCTCCTCCTAAATCTGTAATACTTTTCCTGTGGGATCCGGTGTCATTCCCGCTTTTTCTGTATTATTCTTCTTTACATCTTTTTTTCATGATGCCTCAGAAAGCATAAAAAAACGCCCCTCGTGGTATAAGGGACGGATGATTAATGGATTCTGTCAGAAGTTTTCACTCTTCACGGAAAGTAAAACACCTGCAGTATCGTATAAACATACGCTGCTGCCGCCTGTGCGGATCTTATAAAAATGCAGATCACATAGCTCTTGCTCTCAGTCAATCGAAGCCGATCTTTATTTTCATAACAGGTTATTAATAATGCACGTATTATTGTACATGTATTTACTGAAAACGTCAATATCTTTTTGTTTTTTAAATCATGCTCGGTCTTGACAGGAAGAATATTTAGATGTAGCATCAACCATATAGATGTATATGCATCTTTTTTCATTGAAAGGAATCTCAAGAATGGATATTACCGAAAGAAAGATAACAAAAATAGCCAGAGAGGCAGCTAAATTCACAGTCCGAACCATGAAAGCGGACGGCATCGGCACAGCTGAGTTTGATTTTATTCACCTGGTGCGACATAAGCCGGGGATCACTCAGGCGCAGGTACGGGAAACCTTAAAGATCGACAAAGGCGCTGCTGCCCGCCGGGCTGCCAGTCTGGAAGCCAAGGGCTATCTGGTGCGAAAGCCCAATCCGGAAGATAGGCGCAGTCAGCTGCTTTTCGCTACAGAAAAAGCGGAAGAGTTGAAAAATTCCAAGGCGGCCATAGAGGCTGCTTTTTATGACTGGCTTACCTGTGAACTTTCAAAGAATGACCGGGATACTTTTTGCCGGATCTTAGATATTCTTTACCGGAAGTCCAAGGAGGAACGGAGAGAGGATTTTGTCCATGTAGCCCGTTGGACAGCGGATGCGCTTTCCCGGGCATCAAAAGAGCCGGAGCCGGGAGACCTCAAAAATGGAAAATGATGCTTTCTAAAGGAAATAACATCAGAAATTTCGGAAGGAGAAATGTCACATGAGTAAGAAAACTTCCACTCCTATATGTAAACACCCGGACCATGTGCTCAGCTTTTTTCCATGCAGAAGGGCATTCTGGCAACCATTACCATTTCCGGACTGATTTATAATATTGGTCTTATGGCTGGTCCCTGGTTTGAAGGCCAGTTAGTACAGTGCCTGTATTTCATTCAAAAGGGTCAGAGCCATTTTTCAGATATGGCAAAGCTGGCTGCAGGATATTTTATGGCTATTTTGATCGTCCAGTCTTCCCGTTTTATCAAGCGTCTGTATGTGCGCCGTTTTGCCAACAACATTAACAGGAACATGAAACAGACCTATTATAACAATCTGGTCCATATTGACACACAGGAGCTGAAAAATACCAGCACCGGAGCCGTCATGACAAAGGCACTTTCCGATGTAGATACCTGTTCCGAGGGCATCCGCAAGTTTACAACGGAAGTTTTCGATACAGGCGTTGCCATGGTTTCCTATGTTGTTATGCTTCTGCTTTATGACTGGAGACTGGCGCTTTTATGCATGATCTTCCCGCCGATCTCCTATGTGATCGCTGAGCGTATGAAGGTGATCGTTCAGAAAACAGGTGCTGCCAGCAAGGAAAGTGCCGGACGGCTGAATGCAGCTACTCTGGACCGCATCCAGAATGCTATTACCTATCGTATTTACGGCTGTGAAAATGAGCGAAATGAAGACTACGAGACACATCTGGCAGACTATGAAAAAGCTTCTGTACGGGCGGATCTCCCTGTGGCAGCTCTGCCTCCGCTTTACAAGTTGATCTCCATGGCAAGCGTACTCTTTATCTTCTCTTTTGGAAGCAGAAATGTAATGGGCAATGGCTGGGCTGCCTGGGATATTGCCGCTTTTACTGCTTTCCTTTCCTGTTTTACCAAACTGGCAGTAAAATCTTCCCACACTGCCAAATTATTTAACGCAGTGCAGAAAGCCCAGGTGTCCTGGAAGCGTATCCTTCCATTTATGACAGCTGGCCAAAAAGATGTTCCTCTGCCTGAGTCCCAGCCTGGATGTGTAAAAGCAAACGATCTTGGATTTTCTTATGAAAACAGCACTCCCCTGTTTCAGGATCTGGATTTTGAGGCTTTCCCAGGAGAAATCATCGGAATTACAGGACCTGTTGCCTGCGGAAAATCCACCTTGGGCCGGATATTTCTTTGTGAGCAGCCTTATTCTGGCTCGCTGAACTTTGACGGCACCGAGTTTTCTGCTCTTTCACCAGATGTACGGAATTCTGTAGTTGGATATCTGGGACATGAACCGGAATTATTAAGTGATACCATTAAAAATAATGTTTTACTTGGGGATAATAAAGATCTTTGGAAATATCTGAAGGCGGTATGCCTGGATGAAGAAGTGCGTCAGATGCCCCAGGGGGAAGATACTGTTACTGATGAAACAGGACTTCGTCTTTCCGGCGGACAGCAAAAACGTCTGGCTCTGGCCCGGACACTGGCACATCCACGGCCTGTGCTTATTTTAGATGATCCCTTTTCCGCTCTGGACCAGACAACGGAAAAAGAAGTGTTTGAATATTTAAGAGAGCTGGTCCCTGACAGTATTATTTTCCTTATCTCCCACCGGCTGTATCTGTTTTCTGAGACAGACGGCGTGATCTGGCTGGATAATGGAAAGGCTGTTTTTTTCCACCCATAAAAAGCTGCTGGAAGATAATGCTGCTTACCGCGAATTATATCAGCTGCAGGCTGGTTCCACCCAACAAATTGGCTCTGACCGCCAGGCTGCTCCTGCTGATAAAATTGTTTCTGGAAAGGAGGCTGCGTCTGTATGAAAACCAGTAAAAATGACCGTGTAAATGTTAAAAATCCAGTGCTGCAGGTAATTTTGCGTTCCGTGAAAAAAGATCCTGTCATGTGCATCTCTTTGTTTGCAGCTGTACTGGGATCTGCTGTTTTTGCCCTTCTGCCCCCATTAGTACTGGCAAAAGCCATTGACCGCCTTACTGCGGGAGAAAGCTTTTCTCTCACACTTGCTCTGTCTTACTTTGGACTGCTTGCATTAACAGGAGCTGCGGAGTCTTTTCGTGAAAGCCTTTTAACTATTTTCGGACAGAAGATCACACATAGTCTGCGTAAGGTCCTGTGCCAGAAAGTCAGCCTTTTACCGGCAGATGCTTTTGTTTCCCATGACTCCGGTACCATTGCGTCCCGATTTGTAGGTGATGTGGACACAGTGCAGGAACTTTTTACTTCCGGCATCATCAGTATGTTTGCAGATGCCTGCCAGCTTTGCGGCATTTATTCTCCTATCATCCTGACCTTCAACGCTTTTACAGTTGCTGTGGTCATGCTTTTATCTGCCTTTGGAAATGGAGAGGTCCAGCTGTTTTTCGGTATGACAGCCGGTACTGCAGCCGCTGTTATTTCCTATATTACACAGGTATTTACACTGCTTGAAAGCATTGGTATGGAGATACAGACCATTCAGTCTGCCGCTGCAGGTGTTCACAGGATCAATGAGTTTTGGAAACTGCCGGAGCGGGAAATGGCAGGTACTATGGCGGATACAAATGAAATGAGCGAAGGCAGCGTCGAACCGAAGGGCGAAGCTGCAAATACCGTAGAACTAAAAAATGTAACTTTCCGATACGAAGAAAATGACCCGTATATTTTACAGGGACTTAGCTTTTCTGTAAAAGAAGGGGAACAGGTTACTCTCACCGGACGTACCGGTGCCGGAAAGAGTACGATCTTCAAGCTGCTTTTAGGAATTTACAGACCTCAGGGCGGCCAGGTGTTTATTAATGGTCAGCCTGCAGATTCTCTTCCTGACAGCAAACGCCGGAAGATCATCAGCTGCGTAGAGCAGAATTTTTCCATGGTTCCCGGAACAGTCCGCGACCAGATCACCTTATTTGACCCGACGATCACGCCAGAACAGGTTGAAACAGCTGCAAAGCTTACAGGACTTGATAATGTGATTCGCAGCTTTCCTAATGGATATGATACAGTCTGCAAAACGGGACTTTTCTCCCAGGGCCAGTGGCAGCTGCTTTCTATCGCAAGAGCTGTAGCTGCTGATCCCCGCATTTTACTGCTGGATGAGATCACTGCAAACCTGGATGCAGATACGGAAAAAACCGTGCTTTCTGCTTTAGACCGGGTCGGAAACGGACGTACCGTGCTTTCTATCAGCCACCGTTTATATGAGTCTCTTACTGCAGGAGGAAAAAACAGCAGCCGTCAGATCGCGATCTGACGGCTGCATGTTCTACAGCTTTTTTCTTATATTTCTCCAGAATACTGCTGATAACAGTACGGTGATCCAGTCTGTGATTGCCTGTCCGTAGATAACGCCGTCCAGTCCTCCGATCAACTGTAGGATATACAGCAGTGGGATCAGAAGCACCCCCTGACGCATAACAGAAAGGACAGTTGCCGGCAGTGCATGGTTTACAGACTGCAGACAGTTCATATTTACAAACAGCAGGCCGATCACAGGGCCGGAAAGCATGTATGCAATCAGCATTTTCACACCGTAGTAAACTACCTCATCATCACTGATGAACATGCGGATGATCGGCTCTCTGCATACAAAATACAGCAGTGTGGCTGCAATTCCGACTGCGAGGCAGCAGATCTTTGTAAAGCGCTCTACTTCCCGGAAACGACTGATATTTCCTGCTCCATAGCTATAGCCTAACAGCGGCTGTACTCCGTTTGCCAGTCCCATTTGCAGGAAAGTAATGAACATATTTGCCTTAAAGACAATGCCGATAGCTGCTACCGGTGCATTTCCATAGCTTACCAGGATCTGATTGACTACAATGGTGGAAACGCTCATAAGAACGGAAAAAATAGCAGTTGGAAAACCGGTAGTGCAGACTCTCTGGGGGATATTTTCTCCCAATGTAAAGTCTTTTGGAAGAATGGACAGCTGTTTAGATTTTTTTAAGAAATACCATACAAAGTACAGACTTGCCAGGATATTTCCAATGGTAGTTGCAATGGCTGCGCCGGCTGCGCCCATATGCAGACCGGAGATAAACAGGGGATCTAATACAATATTGGCAATGGTTCCCACCATGCTTCCGATCATTGCCTCTTTGCTGGCACCTTCTGAACGGACTACAAAGCTGGCTGCCGCAGACCAAATGATAAAAGGGGCTCCCCAGGCAATGTACTCCACATAGCCTTTTGCATATTCATAAGTTTCTGTGTTTGCGCCAAAAGTATGTAAAATAGGTGCCATAAATGCGAATAAGACCACTGCAACGATAATACCTACCGCTAAACTTGCATAAGTGATAAAAGCGGTAGTATTCTTTACTTTCTTAGGTTTTCCTTCTCCCATTGCCATAGATGCCACGGCGCTTCCACCCATGCCGAACATATTGGCAAAGGCCATAAGAAAAATGAAAATGGGGTTAGTCAGGCTGACAGCTGCCACCTGAAGAGCGTCTCCTGTCTGTCCCACGAAAAAAGTATCTGCCATGTTATAAACCACTGTGACCAGACTGCTGATGACGCTTGGGATTGCCATGGCAGCCACTGCTTTTGACACCTTCATGGAACGCATCAGTTCCTGGTCATTGGTGTCTTTTTTCTGTTGTTCCTGTTCCATTTTGTTTTACTTCCTTTCTATTCTACTTCTTTGTTCTGCTTTTCTACTCTGCTTCATCCAGGTTTTTAAGCATTTTCCCGCCAATTTCAATAAAGATCTGTCTTTCTTCTTCTGTGATGCCTTTTAGCAAGATGCTTTCAGACTCCGCTATTTCAGCAGCGATCAAATGACGGATTTCTTCGGCTTTGGGCGTAAATTCAATCCGCTTTAAACGGCCATCCTGTTTTTCGCTGATCCGGCAGATGAGACCATTCGCTTCCAGATTTTTCAGCGTTTCCGTAGCCGTAGATGGTCGCAGGCCAAATTCTTTTTCAATATCTTTCTGGTAAACAGGCCGCTTTCTACCATCTACCAGGATATAATTTAAAATATTCCCCTGAGTTCCGCTCATTCCCAGCTTTTCCTGGAGAGCCACCGACCTGCGGCGCAGGCGGTTTGAGATCTTGTTGATGACTTTTCCGGTATCCATGGATGTTGAACTCCTCTTACTATGGTATTGTCGATATTTGTGATATCGATTTTAGTTAATTAGTTCGGTTCCTAAGTATTTTAAATAAAAAAATTTCAGAAGTCAAGGATTATTTACTGTTGTTATATCCTGACTTCTGAAATATGTCGTCGTTTATTAATTGTAAATCCTGCACATTTACGATCCTACGCCTGCGTTAGCAGGCGGGATCTTCCATCAATCAATGTTCCAGATACTTCTTCACATACTTTCCTGTATAGGAAACCGGGCTTTCGGCTACTTCTTCCGGGGTTCCTTTGGCAATGACGGTTCCGCCTTTGTCACCGCCTTCTGGGCCGATATCGATGATATAGTCGGCTGTTTTGATCACATCCAGGTTGTGCTCGATGACAACCACTGTGTTTCCGCCATCTGACAGACGGCGCAGGATCTCGATCAGCTTGTGGACATCGGCAAAATGCAGCCCTGTGGTAGGCTCATCCAGGATGTAAATGGTCTTTCCGGTGCTGCGCTTGGAAAGTTCGGTGGCAAGTTTGATTCGCTGGGCTTCGCCGCCGGAAAGTTCGGTGGATGGCTGTCCCAGGCGGACATAACCAAGACCTACATCATATAATGTCTGGATCTTTCTGGTAATGGAAGGTACATTTTCAAAGAATTTCAGGGCATCTTCTACTGTCATATCCAAAACATCGTAAATGCTCTTTCCCTTGTACTTTACCTCCAGTGTTTCACGGTTATAGCGCTTTCCGCCGCAGACTTCACATGGCACATACACATCTGGAAGGAAGTGCATCTCGATCTTAATGATACCATCGCCGGAGCAGGCTTCACAACGACCACCTTTTACATTGAAACTGAATCTTCCCTTGTTATAACCTTTTGCCTTTGCATCTGCTGTAGAAGCAAACAGGTCGCGGATCAGGTCAAATACTCCTGTATAGGTAGCCGGATTGGAACGTGGTGTACGTCCAATAGGAGACTGGTCAATGGCAATGATCTTGTCTAACTGCTCTACTCCTTCAATGCATTTATGCTTTCCAGGAATGGTCCTTGCGCGGTTTAACTTCTTTGCCAAAGCCTTGTATAAGATCTCGTTTACAAGAGAGCTTTTGCCGGATCCGGATACACCGGTGACGCAGGTCATCACTCCCAGTGGGAAGGAAACATCGATCTTTTTCAGGTTATTTTCTTCTGCCCCCCGCACAGTGATCCAGCCAGTTGGCGTTCTCCGTTCTGAAGGAACCGGAATCTGCAGCCGACCACTAAGATAAGCGCCAGTGATGGAATCCGGGTTCTTCATAATCTCTTCTGCAGTTCCCACAGCAACGATCTGTCCACCATGTTCCCCGGCTCCAGGTCCGATATCCACAATGCAGTCTGCTGCACGCATGGTATCTTCATCATGTTCTACTACCAGAACGCTGTTTCCCAGATCACGGAGATGGAGCAAGGTTTTCAATAATTTATCATTATCTCTCTGGTGAAGGCCGATACTTGGCTCATCCAAAATATAGGCTACGCCTACCAGGCCGGAACCAATCTGGGTAGCCAGACGGATACGCTGGGCTTCACCTCCGGAAAGTGTGCCGGTAGCACGGGAAAGGGAAAGATAATCCAGTCCCACATCAATAAGGAAGCTGATACGGGCCCTGATCTCCTTTAAAATAGAAGCACCAATGGTCTGCTGCATAGGTGTCAGAGTCAGTCCATCCATAAATTCCTTGAATTTCACAATGGACATATTAGTAGCCTGGTAAATGTTCAGGCCGCCTACAGTCACCGCCAGAGACTCTTTTTTCAGTCGCTGTCCCTTGCAGGCCGGACATGGGGTGATACGCATATAGGTTTCATACTCTGCCTTGGAAGCCTCTGAAAAAGTCTCTTTATAGCGGCGGTTTACATTTTCGATCAGGCCCTCAAAAGCTACATCGTAAACGCCTTCTCCACGCTGGCTTCTGTAATGAACTTTTACCTCATGGCCGCCGGTGCCATAGATAAGGATATCGTGGATCTCCTGTGGATAATCCTGAAATGGGGTATCCAGACAGAAATGGTATTCCTCTGCCAGTGCGTCTAAAATAGCTTTGGTAAAGCTTCCCTTATCGGTACAGGACTGCCAGCCCATAACTACAATAGCACCCTGAGAGATAGAAAGAGATTTGTCCGGGATCATCAGATCCTCGTCAAATTCCATTTTATAACCTAAACCGAAGCACTCCGGGCACGCGCCAAAGGGATTGTTGAAAGAAAAGCTTCTTGGCTCTACTTCGTCAATACTGATACCGCAGTCAGGACAGGAAAAGCTCTGGCTGAAATTCACCGGTTCCCCGCCGATCACATCTACGGTCATCAGTCCGTTGCTTAAGGACATAACGGTCTCAATGGAGTCTGTCAGACGATTTTCGATCCCCTCTTTTACAACCAGACGGTCTACGATAATGTCGATATTGTGCTTAATATTTTTCTCCAATTTGATCTCTTCGGAAAGTTCATAGAGATTTCCATCAATGCGCACACGCATATAACCGCTTTTTCTGGCCTGCTCTAAAACTTTTACATGTTCGCCCTTTCTTCCCCGGACTACCGGCGCCAAAAGCTGGATCTTTGTCCGCTCCGGCATAGCCATGATCTGGTCTACCATCTGGTCAATGGTCTGTTTATGGATCTCTCTGCCGCACTTAGGGCAGTGTGGAATACCGATACGGGCATAGAGAAGACGCATATAGTCATAGATCTCTGTCACAGTTCCTACGGTAGAACGTGGATTTCGATTGGTGGATTTCTGGTCAATGGAAATGGCTGGTGAAAGACCTTCAATGCTTTCTACCTCCGGCTTTTCCATCTGTCCTAAGAACTGTCTTGCATAGGAAGACAAAGACTCCATATAGCGTCTCTGACCTTCTGCATAAATGGTATCAAAAGCCAGAGATGACTTGCCGGAACCGGAAAGTCCGGTTAAGACTACCAGTTCATCTCTTGGGATATCTACAGATATATTTTTAAGATTGTGTTCGTTTGCGCCGCGTATTTTTATATACTGCTTTGGCATGGTGTAACTCCTTTTTCTGCTGTGGCCTGAAATGTTTCCTGAAAATAACTTGCTCACTTCTATGCCTGTTTTTCCAGGCAATAAATGACCAAAAGCGCAGGGCAAATTTCTCCCTGCGCTTTTTAGTATACCACATCCATATTCATTTATCAAACATTTGTTCGATAAAGTTTTTTAATACAGCCGGTGTTTTTTCATATAAACTGACCTTATTCACACGCTCCCAGCGGGTATGGATGTCCTTTCCCCATGGTCCAAAGAGCATAGACGGGATCTTTAATTTTGCCATTGCTTCTATATCCATAGCATAAGCACTGCCCCATAACGGAGTCTGTGCTGCATAAGCAGCCAGTTCTTCTTTGTCCATGCCGCCGCAGTAGCTTAAGTCGGAGATACCGCAGAAATATTCATGGCATTTCAGGGAAACTCCTTCTTTTTCTGCTGCTTTTTTCATCTCTTCAAAAAGCAGTTTTCCTTCTTCACCACTGTCTACAGCCGGGTAAAATGGAGGCGCAAAGCCAAGAAGCATCACCGGACCGGAAATCTTTGACTGATTTAGCAGCTGTTCCATAAAATCAAGAGTGGCAGAGGGGAAGTTGGTCTCGCCATGATCCAGGCGGGCTTTCTGGGCCTCATAGGCTTCTGAAAGCCAGTTAGTAAATGATTCGCCCTGCTCTTTGCGGCAGTAGGAAATCAGTTCGCTGATGGTAAGGACTTCTGCTTTTGCCGCAGCGGCTGCACCGGGGCAGACAAAACCTTTGTCCTCTTCTACCAGATCTGCATCTTCTTCTGAGGCTTTTGACTCTTTCTGCGTTACAGATGCAACCGTTTCAGCCCCATTTTTATTTACAGCTTTCCACTGCTCTTCCATTCTCCGAGCGTATTCTTCAAAGCTTTCTTTTCCCAGAACTTTTAACCTTTTTATCACTTCATCCGGTGTTTTTTCAAACCCAAGCATACTCATGTATCCGCCAGCCCTAAAAGGCACAGACACATCGTATCCTTCTTTCCGGTCACGAAGACAGAACCAGGTGGGCGGCGGACAGATTTCTGTAGCGCTCTTTTCCGCAAATTCCGATGCCAACTCTGTTTTCATGAAAAAGCTGCTTAAAACGCCTACGGAGCTTACTCCCTGGAAGCAGTTTAATACATGGGCTTTTACGCCCTGAACCAATACAGCAGGCATTGTTTTTCCAACAGAACCTGTGTAAATGGTCTTTGCCCCGTCTTCCATAGACGCAGGTTCCAGATCGATGAGCGCTGTATATTCCAATCCAAAACGGTCTTTTAATTCATTTAGAAATGGTACAGCGCCCCGCATTCCGGCAGAGTAGCCTTCTTCATCTGGTACAGTCACGAACAGGAGATTGCCGGTAGCGCCCACCAGTTTCCCATACCAATCCAACAGTGCCATTCCAACAGAAAGCCCGCCCTTCATATCAGCAGTCCCTCTGCCAAACATCCAGTCACCGGAGAGAAAATCTTCTTTTACCTCTTCCGGCATCCCCGGCAAATCCTTCCCAGCTTTTACCAGATCTTCCCATTTTTCTATATCATACGCCAGAGCACGGTCATTTCCATACTCTTCTGTATCCACAACATCATAATGGCCTGTAAGGATAATGGTCTTACCGGACTTCCCATTTCCTTTTACCAGTCCCCAGGGCACAGACCGGCCAAAGCTGTCCCCGGGAAGCAGATATTTTCCTGTCTGCTCTGGATTCTCTTTAAAATAAGGCTGCTTTGCCAGTTCCTCTGCAATATAGTCCGCACATACTTTTTCCGTTTCTGTGTTTGAAATGCCGGGGATCTTTACCAATTTCCTCACATACCGCTCTATTAATTCTTTCATCGTTCCTCACGGAAATAAGCCCGTCCCAAACTTGCCGGCGGCTGATACTCTCTCTTTTTTCTCAGGCTGGTAAATATCAGCACGATAATCGTCACTACATAAGGCAGAGCCTTAAATATCTCCTGCGCTCCCCGGTCCAGTCCCGGAATATAAAGATACAGGATGTAGAGACCGCCAAACAAAAAGGAGCCCCAAATGGCGTTTACCGGCTTCCAGAGGGCAAAGATAACAAGGGCAATAGCCAGCCAGCCTCTGTCACCGAAGCCATTGTTGGTCCAGGTTCCGCCGGAATATTCCATAACAAAATATAAACCGCCCAGACCGCTGATACCGCCTCCGATACAAGTTGCAAGGTACTTGTATACGGTAACATTAATTCCTGCTGCATCGGCTGTAGCCGGACTTTCACCTACAGCACGCAGGTTCAGGCCTTTTCTAGTCTTTGCGAGGAAAAATGCCAGCACCAGAGCCAGAATGATCGCCAGATAGGTTAAAAATCCATAGGAAAACAGCAGCTGTCCCACTGCCCCAAGGCCGGAAAGCACCGGGATCTGTTTTTTAAAAGCTGCACCGGTCACTGCAACGGAGATCTGTCCAACACCGCCTGCCAGCTTGGAAAGAGAACCGCCGAAGAAATTGCCGAAGCCAACGCCGAAAGTAGTAAGTGCCAGACCGGTTACGTTCTGATTTGCACGTAAGGTAATGGTCAGCACACTGTAGATCAAACCTCCTAAAGCTGCACATAAAAACGCACATAAGAAAGAGATCAGTACGCCTGTTGCTCCGTTGGGTGCAGCATTATTATTTTCATAAAGAAAGGCACCGATCAGTCCGGCGATACCGCCCATATACATCATCCCCGGAATGCCCAGATTCAGGTTTCCGGATTTTTCCGTTAAAATCTCGCCTAAAGCGCCATAAAGGATGCCGATTCCCTGCCCAATGGCCTTTTGCATAAAAATGATCAATAATCCCATATGTCCGCCTCCTATTTCACGTTCTTTTTCCCGCTTCGAAATCCCACTTTGTAGTTAATAAAGAACTCACAGCCCAGGATGAAGAACAGGATGATACCGGTAATAATGTCTGATGCATTTTCGTTTAAGTTAAACTGGGACGCGATCTGCCCTGCACCCTTTTGCATGAATACCAGAAAGAAGGACACCAGGATCATTACAAAGGTATTGAATTTGCTCAGCCAGGAAACAATAATAGCTGTAAAGCCTCTGCCGCCTGCTGTACTGGTGGAAATAGTATGGCTTGCACCGCCTACAATGATAAAGCCAGCAATACCGCAGATGGCGCCGGAGATTGCCATGGTACGCAGGATGACCCGTTTTACGTTGATCCCGGCATAGCGGGCTGTATTTTCGCTTTCTCCTACAACTGCGATCTCGTATCCCTGTTTGCTGTATTTCAGATAAATGAACATGACAACAGCCAGAACCAGAACGATCAGAAGATTCCAGCCATAGTCCAGTCCGAAAAGCTGCGGAATCCAGCCGCCCTTTGTAGTGGAGTTAATGGTTCCCACTGAGTTGGAGCCCTTCGGATTTTCCCAGAAAATAATACAATAAGTAACCACCTGAGTTGCCACATAATTCATCATCAGGGTAAACAGCGTTTCATTTGTGTTCCAGTAGGCCTTGAAAAATGCCGGGATCACTCCCCAAATCATAGCTGCTGCGGCACTTCCCAGCAGCATCAGCGGAAATAACAATAAAGGCGGAAGGGAGTTTCCCAAATAAATCATCATAGCTGCAGAGGTAACACCGCCGATCAGCACCTGACCTTCTGCACCAATGTTCCAGAAACGCATTTTAAAAGCCGGAGTAATACCAACAGCAATACACAACAGAACTAATGTATCACGGATAGTCATCCATGCTCGCCGTTTGGTTCCAATGGCACCATCAAAGATGCCCTTATATACTTCTACAGGATTTAATCCGGTAAGAGCCACGATCACACCTGCACAGACCACCAGAGATAAAAGTACCGCGATCAAGCGGATCATCCAGCTTTTCCAGGTTTCGATCCCGCTTCTTTTGGAAATATGCACCAGAGGTTCTTTATTACTAACTGTATTCATTTCCTTATTCATCCTGTTCACCTCCTGCCTTTGTCATCATCAGTCCGATTTCCTCTTTGGTCGCTGTTCTTCCGTCTACAATGCCGCTTATCCGGCCGCCGCACAGCACCAGAATACGGTCGCACAGTTCCAGCAGCACATCCAGATCTTCTCCTACACAGATGACCGCAGCCCCTTGTTTTTTCTGTTCATTTAACAGATGATAAATGGTATAGGAAGAGTTAATATCCAGGCCGCGCACCGGATATGCCACCATGAGCACTCGGGGATTGGATGAAATCTCACGTCCTACCAGTACCTTCTGCACATTTCCTCCGGAAAGCCGCCCCACCGGTGTAGAAACGCCGGGAGTTACGATCTCCAGTTCTTTGATCAGCTGCTCTGCCATTTCCTTCGGATGTTTTCTGTCTGTAAAGAAAGGAATTCCCTTTTTGTAGCCTCGCAGCATGATATTATCTGTCATATCCATAGCTGCCACAAGCCCCATTCCCAGACGGTCTTCCGGAACAAAGGACAATTTGATACCCAGCTTGCGGATTTCCTCCGGACTCATGCCGGAAAGCATTTTTTCGCCTCCCTCTGCCGGATAATAGCGGATGGTGCCTCCTTCCATCGGCTGCAGACCTGCAATGGTTTCCAACAGTTCCTTCTGGCCGCTTCCTGCAATTCCCGCAACGCCCAGTATCTCACCGCTGTAAGCTGTAAAGCTGGCATCATCCAGCGTCTTTACGCCTTCTGTATCGATACAGGTCACATGCTCCATGACAAGACGTTTCTGCGGATCGACCGGCTCAGGACGTTCAATATTTAATGCCACTTTCTTTCCTACCATCATCTCAGTAAGGGAAGCTTCCGTGGCCTCTTTTGTAAGGACTGTGCCTATATAAGTACCTTTGCGCAGAACAGAAACCCGGTCTGAAAGAGATAAAACCTCATGAAGCTTATGGGTGATGATAATAATGGAGTGCCCCGCTTCACGCATGTTGCGAAGGACTGCAAACAGCTTTTCTGCCTCCTGTGGGGTCAACACGGCTGTAGGCTCGTCCAGAATGAGGATATCTACGCCTCTGTACAATAATTTTACGATCTCTACCGTCTGTTTCTGTGAAACGGACATGGTATAGATCTTCTGGTTGGGATCCAGTTCAAAGCCATAGCGTTCGGTCAGTTCCCGGATCCTTGCCGTCACACTCTTCATATCCAGTATTTCTTTTCCGGACAGTCCCAGAATAATATTCTCTGCTGCGGTCAGCACATCTACCAGTTTGAAATGCTGATGGATCATACCAATCCCCAGCGCAAAGGAATCTTTGGGCGAGCGGATCGTCACCTCTTTTCCATTCACCAGGATCTGTCCTTCATCCGGATAATAGATACCGGATATCATATTCATAAGCGTCGTCTTTCCGCTTCCGTTTTCTCCCAGGACAGATAAAATCTCCCCTCTCTTTACAGACAGACATACTTTGTTGTTGGCAGTTATGCTGCCGAACCGTTTTGTGATGTTTTTCAATTCAATGGCATATGATTCGCTCACCAGGCATGACCTCCTTTTCGCTCTTATGTTCTCAGGATCTTTTGTTTGAATCACATATATATGTTTAGTAAGAAAGCGGAGCCAGATAAACAGTGACTCCGCTTTCTTAATCTCACTCTGAATAAACAGCCTGATCCGTTCTTTTAGTTGTCAATGGTTGTGATACCGTCGATCAGGATATCAAATGCCGGTGCTGAAGCAAACTCAGATTCATGGAAATATCCGTCAGAAATGTACTCGACATCACTTCCGTCTTTCTTGTAGCTATCCAGTGTCTCACCGTTTACAGTCCAGGTAGATGTATCAAATACGTGAAGCTTACCGCTTTCCAGGTCAGCTTCTACTTCTTCTACTTTCTCCTTTGTTCCCGGAGCAACTGCCTTGTCATTTAACTCGGTAATAAGAACTGCGCCCTCGGAAAAGCCCTTGCACCAGTCAGTCGGAAGTTCTGTTCCGTCCAGCACGCACTGTACTGCATAGGTCATATAAACACCCCAGTTATTGCTTGCAGATGTAAGTGCTGCATCAGGAGCAGTTGCGATCATGGAAATATTGTATCCTACACAGGGAACTCCGGCTGCTTCGCAGGCGGTTGGAGCACCTGTCGTATCTGCATGCTGGCTGATCAGTACACAACCATCAGAGATCAGAGCGTCTGCTGCTTCTTTTTCAAGATCGAAGCTTGCCCAGCTGTTGGTGTATTTAACTTCCATTGTTGCTGACGGGCATACAGAGCGTACACCTAAGAAGAAGGATGTATAACCGCTGATAACCTCAGCATAAGGGTAAGCACCTACATAACCGATCTTGCAGGCATCCTCTTTTACAGTGCCGTCCTCGATCATCTGGTTTAATTTAAGACCGGCAACAACACCGGATACATAGCGAGCTTCATAAATAGAAGTAAAGAAGTTATGCATATTGGAAAGTCCGCTGCTTGCAGCCTGATAGCCGGTTGCATGGCAGAACTGAACGTCCGGATACTCTTTTGCTGCTTCTATTACATATGATTCATGTCCGAAGCTGTTTGCAAATACGATCTGGCATCCCTGATCTGCTAAATCCATGGCTGCATCCTTTGCAGTTTCATCTTCCGGGATATTCCACTTTATGATCAGCTGGTCATCGCTTAATCCTAAGGCTTCCTGCATTTCTTTTGCACCATTGTAATGGGCTGCTGTATAGCCTTCGTTTTCATCACCTACAAAGATAAATCCAACCTTTAAATCTTCTTTAGCAACGCCTTCACCGGCTGCTGCTTCTGTGCTCTCGGCTGCTGCAGACTCTTCTGCTTTGGAATCAGCTGCCGCAGCTGCTGTTGTTTCCTGTGCAGAACTGCCTCCGCATGCAGTTAATGAGAGTGCCATAACGCCTGCTAATGCTGCACTTATGATCTTTTTTCCTTTCATAATACATCTCCTCCACTTCATAGTTGTCAGTCTTTAATACAGTCCATATTATAACATGCTCCTATAAGTTGTCAACATTCTTTCCGTTTTTCAGATTTTATTTTTACAATTGACCAATTTTTATTAGAAAGTCACTCTTATTAATATTTATAAGCTAACATTCTTAATCTCTTATTTTATAAATTAACTCTGCCGGTTCTATCCTGAAAAACTTCACACATAATACCGGCTCCCATGCGGAAACCGTCACAGAAAGCCTGACGTTTTTCCAGATACGTTAATTCCAGATAGGTATCTAATAAATCCTGAAATTTCTTCCGGCTTTCCCTGTCCAGTTTTTCCGTGAAATCTTCCACCTCTTTAAGAGATTTCCTGCAAAGATCCTTGTATTCTTCATTTCCTTCTGTTTTTAATTCTGCCGGCACAAGTTCTCCGGAATACAGCTGCTCTAATAGTGTTTTCATGCCCCTGCCTCCTTTTATTTCTAGGATAACACAGGCCTGCTGCAAATGCAACCGAACAAAATCTTACTTTTCTCTTTTGTAGATCTCCATGAATTCTTCTCCGGTGATCGTTTCTTTTTCCAGAAGGTATTTTGCGATCTCATGAAGCTTTTCTTCATTTTCTTTCAGGATGTTCAGGGCTTTTTCGTGCTGAGTGCGGACGATCTTTACCACCTGTTCATCGATCATTCTGGCCGTTTCCGGAGAACAGGTCAGAGATGTGTCGCCGCCTAAATACTGGTTGCTGACTGTTTCCATTGCTACCATATCAAATTCATCGGTCATGCCGTAGCGTGTGACCATAGCTCTTGCGATCTTGGTTGCCTGTTCAATATCATTGGATGCGCCTGTAGTAATGGAGTGGAAGATCAGCTCTTCTGCTGCACGGCCGCCGGTATAGGTTGCGATCTTGTTTAATGCTTCTTCCTTGCTCATCAGGTATTTTTCTCCTTTATCTACCTGCATGGTATAGCCTAAGGCCCCTGAGGTTCTGGGGATGATGGTGATCTTTTGCACCGGGGCACTGTGGGTCTGGCAGGCCGCTACCAGTGCATGTCCTACTTCGTGGTAAGCAACGATTTTTCGCTCATCTTCCGGGATCACCGCATTTTTCTTCTGATAACCTGCAATGACTGTTTCTACGCTTTCCTGCAGATCTTCCTGGGATACCAGATTTCTTCCCTGTCGGACCGCTCTTAAAGCTGCCTCGTTAATAATATTGGCAAGTTCCGCACCGCTGGCACCTGCTGTAGATCTGGCGATCGCATTATAATCAACAGATCCGTCTGTTTTTACTTTGCGCCCATGGACCTTTAAGATAGCTTCACGGCCCTGAAGATCCGGAAGCTCTACCGGCACACGGCGGTCAAAACGTCCCGGACGAAGAAGTGCCGGATCAAGGGATTCGGGGCGGTTGGTGGCTGCAAGGATGACAACGCCTTTCTTTCCGTCAAAACCGTCCATTTCTGTAAGGAGCTGGTTTAAGGTCTGCTCCCGTTCATCATTTCCGCCCATTCCGCCGCCGTCACGTTTTTTTCCGATGGTATCGATCTCATCGATAAAAATGATACACGGAGCTTTTTCATTGGCCTGTTTGAATAAGTCTCTTACCTTGGCCGCGCCCATTCCTACGAACATTTCTACGAATTCGGATCCGGAAATAGAAAAGAAGGGCACCTTTGCTTCTCCTGCTACCGCTTTTGCAAGAAGGGTCTTACCGGTTCCGGGAGGTCCTACCAAAAGTGCTCCCTTGGGAAGGCTGGCTCCGATCTGTGCATATTTATCCGGATTGTGCAGGAAATCCACGATTTCCTTCAAGGCATCCTTGGCTTCCTCCTCTCCGGCTACATCGTTAAAAGTAACGCCGGTTTCCTTTTCTGCATAGATCTTTGCATTGGATTTGCCAAAGGTCATGGCACTGCCTGCACCGCCCATACGTTTTGCCATCATACGTCCCATAAGCTGGCCGATGATCACAAACATAAGGATAGGAGCCACCCAGGTTGTCAGAAGACTCAGTAATGGAGATGCCTGTGTAGGGATCTCCCTGCTGTAGTTTTCTACTCCTGCATTTTCCAGACGTTTTACCAGGTCGTCCGCTGTGGTCATGTTTCCTGTTTTGTAGGTGATGGCAGTCCAGTTTTTGCTTTTCTCATCCCGTTTTAATGTATACAAGATCTCGGTGTTGTCACTGTTTACATAGACCTGATCTACATTGCCTGTGCTTAACTGTGTTGTAAATTCATTAAATGGCACTTCTACGGAACGTTCCATAACCGATGGAAATACTAATGCGTTTAATACCATTACAATGAGGAGGACAATGCAGTAGTAGTACAGGTAGGGTTTTTTGTTGTTATTGCCGCTGTTATCATTTTTCATGCCCATAATTCTTCTCCTTCTATCATTTTACTGTTGTTTCTGTGTGATTTTTTGTCTTCCTGATGAAAAAATAAACCCGCTTTCCGGTTTTGTCAATAGAAATTAGTAAATTTTTATTTACTTTTAATATTTATTGACTTTTCACATTTGTTGTGGTAACTTTTGTATAGGGGAAACTGTGAAAAATAGAAAGGAGTCGTTTTATGGTTGACAAACAGGAGCTTTCTGCAGTTGGTTTAAAGTTTATGGATTTTGCCATCCGATTTTTGAATCTGGCGAAAGGTCAGTACCAACAGCAGAATCAGGTGAAGGCGAATAAAGCGGGATTTCAGGTGCTTTTTATTTTAAGTATGCCCCCATGTACCCAGCCTACGATGAGTTTTCTGGCTGATGAAATGGGGATCACGAAACAGCAGCTGACAAAACTGGTAAATGATCTGGAAGCCATGGGGTTAGTGAAGCGGACTCATGACGAGAAAAACCGGCGGCAGGTTTATGTATCTCTGACAGATGACGGGCAAAAAGAATTTGAGAAGGTAAAACAGGCCATGCTGGAATGTACGGTGGAAGGACTGAAAGGATTTTCGCCTGAAGAACTTTTACAGTTAGAGGATTGTCTTGAAAAACTGGTTCCGTTATTAGAGAAGTTTAAGGAAAGCTGATAAAAAAAGCATCTGTCGACAGATCTTATCTGCCAAACAGATGCTTTTTCTTACAGCACCTTACTTAAGAAGGATTTCAGGCGCTCATTTTTAGGGTTGGAAAAGAATTCCTCCGGCGGAGCTTCTTCCAGGAAGTAACCACCGTCCATGAACATGACTCTGGTAGCGACTTCTTTTGCAAAGCCCATTTCATGGGTCACGACTACCATGGTCATTTTATCGGCAGCAAGGTCACGCATTACGTTTAATACCTCGCCGACCATTTCCGGATCGAGAGCAGATGTAGGTTCATCAAAAAGCATTACATCCGGTTTCATACAGAGGGCTCTTACAATGGCGATACGCTGTTTCTGACCGCCGGAAAGCTGGTTTGGATATGCATGGGCTCTGTCGGCCAGACCCACACGTTCCAGAAGACGCATAGCCTCTGCCTCTGCCTCCTGCTGACTCTTGCCCTGAAGCTTCATAGGCGCCAGGATCAGGTTTTTCATTACATCCATATGGGGGAACAGGTTAAACTGCTGGAAAACCATTCCCATTTTCTGGCGGTGTTTATCGATATCCGTTTTCGGATCCGTAATATCGTTTCCTTCAAAATAGATATGTCCCTTTGTAGGCTCTTCCAGCCGGTTTAAGCAGCGCAGAAAGGTGCTTTTACCGGAACCGGACGGTCCGACTACGAACACCACATCTCCCTGATAGATATCTACGCTGATAGCTTTTAATACATTTGGCTTTCTCGCAAAGCTCTTTCCCAGATGTTCTACCCGGATCAGGGGTTCTTTTTTTTCGTTATCGCTCATTCTTGCGCAGCCTCCTTTCCAGGATCTGGATCAGTTTTGTAAAGATCATGACAATAATCAGATATACCAGAGCTACCGCGATCAGGGGCATAAAGGCACTGTAGGTTCTGCTTCGGATAATATCTCCGCCCTTGGTCAAGTCCTGAAGAGCGATATATCCGGAAACAGATGTTTCCTTTAACAGAGAAATAAATTCATTGCATAACGTAGGAAGCACCGTTTTAAATGCCTGGGGCATGATCACATACCACATGGTCTGTCCATAGTTAAATCCAAGGCTGCGTCCTGCTTCCATCTGTCCGCGGTCAACAGACATGATACCGCTTCTGAAAATCTCTGCTACATAGGCACCGGAGTTGATGCCAAATGCCATAACTGCTACCGGAACCTTATCAATACGTGAACTGCCAAATACTACGAAATAGATGATCAGCAGCTGGACAACTACAGGTGTACCCCGGATCACTGCCAAATAAATCCGGCAGATCAGATTTGCAACTTTCATTTTTCCTGTTTTATCGTAAGTAGAGCGGATCATACCAACGATAAATCCCAGAACAATGCCCATAAGGCAGGCAAAGAAGGTTATGATCAGTGTCGTCTTAAGACCATCTGTAATGTAGCGCCACCGATCATCTGCAATAAAATTCAGATAGAATGCATCTGTAAAATTTTTCCACATGCCGATCATCCTTTACTTTCTAATACTGGATCTGTAATGATCACTCAGCCTTAATGTACTTTGCTACGATCTCATCCAGAGTTCCACTGTCCTTTAAGTTCTTTAATGCGCCGTTGATCTTGTCAAGCAGCTCTGTGTTGCCTTTCTTTACAGCGATGGCGTAATCCTCTTCTGTAAATGCCTCGTCTAAGATCTTTAAGCCTTCTGTTTCAGCTACGAATGTCTTTGCAGGTTCGCCGTCGATCACCACTGCATCTACTTTGCCCTGACTTAATGCCTGAACAGCTTCAAAGCCCTTATTGTAACGCTCAACGGTGGTTCCCTTTGCTTCCAGGTCAGATACATAGATATCACCGGTGGTTCCTAACTGAACACCTACAGTAATCCCCTCTAATTCAGCCGGACCTGTGATCTCACTGTCTTCCTTTACAATGATCATCTGGGAAGCAGAAGCATAGCTGTCAGAGAAATCTACAGATGCCTTGCGGTCCTCTGTTACGGTCATTCCGGCTAATGCCATATCAGCCTTTCCGGATGCCAGTTCCGGGATAATAGAATCGAAGGCGATATCTTCGATCTCTAAAGTCATGCCAAGTTCATCTGCGATCGCCTGTGCGATCTCTGCATCAATACCTACGATCTTGTCACCGTCATGATATTCATATGGCGGGAACTCAGCGTTGGTTGCCATAACCAGTGTGCCGCCTGCTGCTTCCTTAGACTCAGCTGCGGTGCTTTCTGCTGTTGTGTCAGCGGTCTCTTCTTTTGCTGCCTCTGCAGTTGTGTCTGCTGCAGCTGCTGTGGTCTCTTTTGCAGAACCGCCGCATGCGGTTAAAGATGCTGCCATAAGAGCAGCCATTGTTAACGCGATCAGTCTTTTTTTCATAATGTTTTCTCCTCTTGCATTTTTATGCATATCCTTGTTTTTTCTCTATATACAGAGATACTGTCTGTTTTATTATAATGCTTTTTGTTTTTTTAGCAAGTGTAAATTTATACATGAAGTCAATGCTCTCCCTGCATATTATCCTCTCTGCTGCCGTAAAGCTGCCTGTACCAGGTGTTTGGCGAGAACAGCTGTAGTAACTGCGCCTACACCTCCGGGCACAGGTGTGAGTTTGCCGTTTTTCTCCTCTAAGGTATCAGCTGCTACGTCCCCGCAAAGTTTACCATTTTCATCTACATTGATTCCCACGTCGATCACCGTAGTACTTTCACCCACCCAGGAAGCATCCAGCATTTTAGCTTTTCCGGCAGCTGCCACCAGAATCTCTGCCTGCTTACAGGTATACGGAAGATCTTTGGTACGGGTATGGCAGATGGTGACTGTCGCATTTTCTTTCAAAAGAAGCATAGACAGCGGACGGCCTACTACCATGCTGCGGCCTACAATAACTGCCTTTTTCCCTTCCATAGAAATGTTATAGGCTTTTAATACTTCAATAACTGCCTCTGCAGTACATGGTGCAAAACCGGTGGAATCGCCTGAGAATACTTTGGCAATGTTCACTGGCGAAATGCCGTCCAGGTCTTTTTTCGGATCGATCATGGCTTCAATATCTTTTTCACAGATCTGTTTTGGAAGAGGACGAAGGAGAAGGATACCGCTTACATCCGGATCTTCGTTGATCGCAGTAAATTCTTTTTTGAAGTCCTCATCTGTGATGTCAGTCGGAAATGTATAGCACTGGGAGCGGAGTCCAAATGCGTCCATTTTTTTTACAGCGCCTCTTTCGTAGGACATATCATCTGGATTTTCTCCTACACGGATGATGGCCAGCTTTGGTGTCGGTCCGTTTATTTTTTCAAGCATTGCCCCTACTTCTTCTTTGATCTTTGCGGAAACAGGAGCGCCTTTTATTAATTCCATGTTTGTGTTCTCCTTCTATCACAATTCTATAACTGTTTTATACAAGCTGAGTCAGGACTTTTTCGTAGATCTCATCTGCCTGGGAAGTGCCGATTTTGATCATGCGTTTTGCGTTCTGATTAATTTCTTCTGCTTTTGCACGATTCTTCATGGATTTCGTGTTTATATATACATTCATGACAGCTCCAAGAAGGGCGGTACGGGTAAACTGTACTGCTACACCTACATCGCTGACTGCCATGGAACTGCCTTTATCTGCTAACACGTCCAAGATATCCAATAATTCTAAAGATTTTTCCATGATCTCTACCGGGACCATACTGGCGTCTAACAGTTTTTCTTCCATAACAGTTTCTTTGTATTCTCTTTCTTCCAGGGTTGCAGAGGGAAGGCGATAACATTCTGCCAGCGGCGCAAACACTTCTGCATCACGGTCGGATAAGTGCAGGAATTCCTGCTGCATGGTAACCAGATCAGCCAGGTATTTCTGCATTTCGTCTTCTACTTCTGCGTATTTTTTCTTTCCCACGGTCAGATTTACTACCATTTGTCCCAGAGCATTTCCCAGTGCTCCTGCTAAAGCGGATGCTCCGCCGCCACCTGGTACCGGCGCCTTGGAAGAAAGAACTTCCAGGTAAGCACTTATCTTTTTCTCGTCTGTCATTTTTTCTCCTCGATCCATACAATGCACGTTTTATTTTCCGTATTTTCTGTTTTACTGCGCAGCCTTAACTACCACATCTTTTGTCAGGTCTTTGATCACTTCCCCTGCAATGATCAGACCTACCACCGATGGCACAAATGCCGTACTCCCCGGAATATCTCTGCGTTCGGTACATTTATGTTTTGCACCTGGGGGGCAGATACAATGAGTACGGCAGCTGATGGCCATATCATCGATAGGTCTTGTAGGCTGCTCTTCGGAGTAAACTACTTTTAATTTTTTCACGCCTCTTTTTTTCAGTTCCCGACGCATGACTTTTGCCAGGGGGCAAACTTTTGTTTTATAGATATCTGCTACACGGAACATAGTGGGATCTAATTTGTTTCCGGCGCCCATAGAACTGATGATGGGCACTCCTTTTTCTTTTGCTTTCATTACCAGTTCCAGCTTGGCTGTAACAGTATCTACTGCATCTACAATATAGTCGTAGTCTTCAAAAGGAAATTCGTCTGCATTTTCCGGCAGGAAGAAGCATTTGTGGATCTCTACTTTTACGTCCGGGTTGATCTCCAGCATACGTTCCTTCATTACCTCTGCTTTGTATTTTCCTACGGTTTTGCGGGTAGCGATAATCTGACGGTTTAAGTTGGTCAGGCATACTTTATCATCATCGATCAGGTCGAAGGCGCCTACTCCGCTTCGCACCAGTGCCTCACAGGTATAGCCGCCTACTCCACCGATGCCAAATACTGCCACACGGGAGGAAGCCAGCTTTTCCATCGCTGCTTTTCCAAATAATAATTCTGTTCTTGAAAACTGATTTAACATGTATTTTTTCCTCTTTGTCTGTCGCTCACTTGTCAGTTGTATCAGGATTTCGGTCCTGTATTCCTTACACAGTAACACATTACCATTATTAAAAAATGATACTTCATAGCCGCTGTCTTGTCAATTAGCAAACCATTGGTTATAATAGTCATGGCTAACTGTAGATCAATAAAAAGAGGTACTTGCAAACATGAATCCAATGAATTTTCTTGCTTTAAAACCATCCTGGGAAAAGTTTCGGACGAATCATCCGAAAATGATCGCTTTTGTGAAAACAGCTTCTAAAGAAAGTTTTTTAGATGAGGGCAGTCTGATCGAGATCAAGGTCACCAACCATTCCGGAAAGACCATGTCTGCCAATATCCGCGTAAACAAAGATGATATTGATTTTTTAGGCGGATTAAAAAATGCGCTGGAGAAGTAATATCTCCAGCGCATAAACTTTTGTTTTCTTGTCTATGCCAGACTGCGCATTTCCTTGATCTGATCATCGGTCAGATTTAAAATGTCACTGTTTTCCATAGATGTATTAGAATCCTCGATCAGGATCATCTTCGTATCCTTCTGAGTAATGGTATTGTGCCATAAGGTTGCAGGAATATTGTAAACACGGTCCTTTTCCATCTTGACAGCACCGAATTTTAATGCTCCGCCTTCTTCATTTGCATAAATCAGGGTGCAATGGCCTTCTACCAGAACAAATAATTCATCCGTCTTATTATGGCGCTCCAGGCAATCAATGCCCGTTACATCGTTTGCCGGTTTCCAGTTCTTGATTCCTACGGTCCATTTTTCATTCTCAAATACACGGTGCATTCCTTCACCGCTGAATTCGTAATTTAAAATTTCCATTTCCAATTCCTCCAGATATGCTGCAAAGTAATGCTCTATACCTTACAGCTTTGATGCCCAAACTATTTTAGTAAAGATTTTGCAGTTGCAACAACATTTTCTGCTGTTAATCCATAAGCCTCAAACAGCTGCTCCGGCTTGCCGGACTTGCCAAATTTATCCTGAATACCAACCATACTGAATTTTGCTCCTGCATGTCCGGCCAGAACCTCTGCTACTGCAGAACCTAAACCGCCGATGACAGAGTGCTCTTCGACTGTCACAATAGCCTTGCAGGTATCATTCATCTTTAAAACGATATCCTTGTCGATTGGCTTAATGGTATGCATATTAACAACCGCTGTGCTGATTCCTTCTTTTTCCAGCTGCTCTGCTGCTTCTAATGCCTTCGGGATCATAAGTCCGCAGGCGATCAGGCATACATCGGTTCCTTCTTTCATTACATTTGCCTTACCTGGGATAAAAGGAGTATCTGATGTGGTGATATCCTCTACTACCGGTCTTGCAACACGGATGTATACAGGTCCGTCGATCTCTGCTGCTGCCATAACTGCCTTTTCTGTCTCTGCCGGATCACACGGAACAAAGATAGTCATATGAGGAAGAACACGCATCAATGCGATATCCTCTATAGACTGATGGCTTCCGCCATCCTCTCCTACGCACAGTCCGGAATGGGAAAATGCAAATTTAACATTACAATTTGTATAGCATACAGAGTTTCTAATCTGTTCAAAGGCACGACCTGCACCAAACAGTGCAAATGTGCTTGCAAATGGGATATATCCGCTGTGTGCAAATCCTGCTGCTGCGCAAACCATATCCGCCTCAGCAATACCCAGATTAAAATGACGATCCGGATATACATTCTTGAACATAGCAGTCTGGGTTGCGTGTGCCAGATCTGCATCTAATACTACTACTTTATCATTCTTTGCGCCAAGCTTTACCAGCGCCTCACCATATGCAACTCTTAAAGACTTTCCCATCTTCTTACACCTCCTGCTCGCTTAATGCTTTCTCAAACTGCTCTTTGTTCATTGGGCTTCCGTGCCATCCAAACTCATTTTCCATGAAGGAAACGCCTTTGCCCTTAACAGTTTCGCAGCAGATGAATTTCGGCTTGCCTTCAACCGGTGTCTCCAGTGCTTTCACAATGGCATCAATATCATGTCCGTCAACTTTAAAGCATTCAAAACCAAATGCCTTAAACTTAGCTACAACATCGCCCAGACCCATGACTTCGTCATTGCTTCCGTCAATCTGCAGGCCGTTATGATCCAGCATAAAGGTCAGGTTGTCCAGTTTGTAATGAGCGGCTGCCATAGCAGCTTCCCATACCAGGCCTTCCTGGCATTCACCATCTCCCAGTACAGCATAGGTATGATAGGTTTTCTTTCCATGCTTTGCAGCCAGCGCCAGACCCATTGCAAGCGCAGCGCCCTGTCCAAGGGAACCGGTATTCATATCAACGCCAGGTGTCTTTGTGCAGTCCGGATGTCCCTGAAGATGACTGTCAATCTGTCTCAGACCAGCCAGATCTTCCTTCGGGAAGTATCCCAGGTCTGCCAGGATCGCATAAAGTGTAGGGCACGCATGGCCTTTACTTAATACGAAACGGTCGCGATCCGGATCCTTCGGGTTCTTTGGATCAACGTGCATAACCTTATAATAAAGTGCCATCAGCATCTCTACACAGGAGAGAGAACCACCCGGATGTCCTGACTGGCAGGCATATAACATTTTAAGGATCTCTGCCCGCAATTCTTTTGCTTTCTTATCGTACTGCATCATCATTTTCCTCCTCTTTCTCTAGGCCTTCCCATGTAGGGACCGGTCGGATATTCATATTTAATATTTATCCTTTAACAGCTCCTGCTGTCAGTCCTTCTACCAGACGTTTCTGTGCAAAGAAGAACATGATGCAGACCGGGATAATGGTTATGATACCACCCGCTGTCAGAAGATCCCATTGAACTCCCAGCTGTCCGATCAGGCTCTTTAATGCAACCGGAATCGTGCGGGAATCATTGTTGGTAAACATCATTGCAAATGTATATTCATTCCAGGACTGCATGAAGATGTAAACGCCGGTAGCTACCAGACAAGGTCCGAGGATCGGCAGGATTACCTTAATAAATGCAGTTCCTCTGTTGCAGCCATCTACCAAAGCGGCTTCTTCCAAAGACATTGGGAGATCATTGATAAAACCAAGGATCAGCCATACGGAAAACGGAATGGTAAAGGTTGTATATGACAATACCAGAGAAGTAGGGGTATATAAAAGGCCCAGCTTTCTCATAATACTGTATAACGGAATCAGAAGTAATACCGTCGGGAACATATTATTGCATAAGAAAATACTCATTAAAACCTTGCGTCCCGGAAATGCATATCGGGAAAATGCATAAGCTGCCATGGTAGAAGCCGTCAGTGAAACAACGGTTGTACAGCAGGCTACCACCAGACTGTTTTTCATTGCCGCAAAGAAGTTAACGGTTGTAGTGAACAGCTTCGTATAGGCTTCAAAGGTAAGGTGCTTCGGCCAATACGTAACAACTGTTCCGTAAAGCTCGTCCTGTGGTTTAATGGACGTAACAAAGGTCCAGTAAAACGGAAACAGGATAAACAGCAGTAAGAGAATCAGAGGGATGTATAAAACTGCACGCTTGATCGCTTTTTTTCTTTCCATGAATCATCCCTCCTCTTTGAAATTCATTTTCAGATACGGAATAACTACGATCAGCATCAAAGCTGCCAGCAAGATCGCCATAGCTGATGCATATCCCAGATTCAGTGCATTCGCCTTGTTATAAATATAAACACTCAACGTCTGTGTGGAATATGCTGGTCCGCCCTCTGTCATGTTGAAGATAACGTCCACTGAGTTTGCAACCCAGATAATACGGAGAAGACCTGTAACATAGATCGTATTCTTGATTGATGGGATCGTTACATATACAAGGCTCTTCCAGGATGTAGCACCATCGATCTTTGCTGCCTCATACAGCTCCAGTGGAACTCCCTGTAAGGCTGCCAAAAGCATCAGTGCAAAGAAAGGAATTCCTTGCCATATGATCGTTACGATCACGCTGGGAAAAGCCGTTGAAACCTGGGACAGGAACGGAATCTTGTCCGTGATCAGATGTGCTTTCAACAAAAGATCGTTCAGAACACCAAAGTTTCCATCATAGATCCATCTCCACATAAGACCGATCAGAACGCCCGGTGTTACCCATGGAATCATGCTCACCGCACGAATCAACCCCTGTCCGCGGAATCCCTGATTTAAAAGGAGGGCCATAATGAAACCAAATACAAACTGAAAGCCTACACCGGCAATGACCCATATCAGTGTTCTGACCAAAGCATTCCAGAAAAGTTTATCTGAAAATGCTGCTATATAATTCGCCAAACCGCTGAAAGCTATCTCTTTCGGACGCCGCAGATCATAATTCTGGAAACTCATGATAATCGCATTGAGGACCGGAACAAATACAACGCAGAAAATAATGAGTACGGCCGGGGCCACCAGCAGATATGGCCATATGGATTTTTTCTTGACCATGTTCTAATTCTCCCTCCTGAATGAAAGCGCTACTTAAATCAATCGCTCACCTTACGTGGCTGCGGTTTTTCCGCCGCAGCCACGGTCTGTCACTGTTTTGCTAGCAACGGTTCAGGATAGGCGATTCTGTCTTTGTTATTATGCCGTCCTGAATAGTCACCTCTGTTATTTATAAAGTTCTGCCTGTAAGGTCTTCATGCAATCCTCTGCACTGATGGCACCTGTTAAAGCCTGAGAAACGGTGTTTGGCCATACAGTAGAGATCCACTCGGTTGTGGTATCCAGGATTGGAAGGATACCTGCATAGCTCTGTCCATCAATAGAAGCCTTCATAAAGCGGTTGCTCTGGAAGAAATCTTCTGCCTGTACTGTCTTGCTTACAGGTACGTTTCCGGTGCCCTTGCACCACATGTCCTGACCTTCGCCTGCTGCAAGATAAGATACCCACTCAAATGCTGCTTCTTTGTTCTGGCAGGATTCAAAGATAACAGTCTCGGTATCACCCATAGAGGTCCACTGTCCTTTTCCTGCCGGGAACGGGAATGCAGATACATCATCGCCAAAGGTTGCTTCCATATCTGCAGAAGAACCTGTATGATGGATGGTCATAGCAGTAAGACCAGATTTAAAGTTTGCAATGATCTCATTAAAGCCGTCGCTGGTTGCTGTCGGCGGTACATAGCCTTTCTGATACAGATCGATAAAGTCCTGCATACCTTTTACAGCTTCCGGTGTGGTCATATCCTCAAAGTTTCCGCCTTCACCAAAGATAAAGCTTCCCCATGGTTCCTGTCCGCCTTTGGCACCTCTCATACCAAAGCCGTAAACATCGGTTTTTCCATCACCGTCTGTATCCATGGTACACTTTTCAACAGCCTGAAGGAATTCGTCATAAGTCTTCGGAACCTCTACACCGGCTTTTTCAAAGATTGAAGGTCTGTAGTATACATACAGCACCTGAATATTCCATGGCATCACATAGATATTGTCAGAGCCGCCTGCCTCTTTCATGATGTTATAGATATTGTCATCAATATCATCCTTCTTGTCCCAGGCATCAATCATAGGTGTCAGATCAGCCAGCAGATCATTGTTTACAAATAACGGAGTAGAGGTCAGTTTCCAGGTTGCACAGTCTACATCTCCGCCGCCCATCTTGGCATTGAACAGGTTCTCGGAATATGCACCGCCATCCCATGGTGCTTCTTCTCCTACTACGGTAATGCCTTTTCCGTTCTCTGCATTGAACTTGGCGATGATGTCCTGCATCAGCTGGGAATAATCTGTGTTATCAGCCCAGTAACGGAATTTAATGGTAGTCCCCTCTGTGGAACCGCTGTCAGCAGCTTTTGTTTCTTCGGTCTTGCTTTCCTCTGCTTTTGTCTCGGCTGCCGCTGCTGCTGTTGTTTCTGCCGGTTTTGAACCTCCGCAGCCCGCTAAAGTCCCCATCACTGTTACTGCTGCCATTGCTGCAGCTGCTGCTCTCTTGTTCCAAACTCTTTTTTTCATTTTGCTTCCTCCATTTCTATAATATCATCTAATGTTTCCCAGATATGCCTTTCAGACAGATACTTAGCTTCCATATAATTTCCGGAAGCGATTGCCTGATAAATCCCCGCATGGCTCCTTTTCGCTCTTCGAAAGCTTTCAAGGTTATCATGGGTTTCAAAATGACTCCGACGGATGGAGTCATTGATGATCGGTACGACCCGGATCAATACATCATTGTGTGTACACTCTGCGACTGCTGTATGGAACCCGACATCCATCTCTGCTGTTTCCTGACTGTTGACCTTGATCTCATCCATCTGCCGAACCAGCCGTTCCAGTTTGTGTATATCCTGAGCGGTAGCCTTCTGTACAGCCAGTGCTGCGATCTGCGGCTCAATGAGCATCCTCGTTTCAAAGAGATTACGCAGCAGATTTTTCTGGTCCGTAAAATGAAGTCCCAGAGGATCTTCCCCGATTCCTGTTCCGGCGCTGACAAAAGTACCGCTTCCCTGCCGGATCGCAACTACATTTTCCGCTCTGAGAAATTTCATCGCCTCTCTCAAAGTGGATCGGCTGACACCAAACAGGTGGGCCAGCTCATTCTCCGTCGGCAGTCTATCTCCCGGCTTCATCTTCCTCTGAATGATCATCTGCTTTACTTTCTGGGCAGTGGTCGCCGGAAGAGCCTGAGCACTCTCGTTTGTCACAGTTCCGTCTTTGTGCATCCTTCCTCCTCCCTTTTTTGTTGTTTTTCTCCATAAGAAAACTAGTTGCTCTGCTGTCTTTTGTATGTTTTGTTTATCGTCTGTCCTTATACTAGCATAATATCAGATGTTTGTAAAGGGCGTTTTAGACATTTTACACATTTTATTTTCTTATTTTTGCTTTTTTTTGATTTTTATTTGTATTTTTTCGGTTTTTGCCCAAAAATTCATCTGACCAATTCGTGTAATTTATAC
>CAVDQU010000005.1:0-4982 GCA_963611035.1 Agathobaculum sp. | reverse complement strand
GTTCTGTGCATACCCGGCAGTTTAGATACCCTTCTTGTCATATGATACATCATGAAACGGTAATGTTTCACAGATGCAGCATTTTTAAGTTTGAAAATTAAAAAAATCTCTTAAGATACTCTGCGATCTCCGGCACCTGGCAGTTTTCAAAGAAATATTCCTTGAATTTTTCACCGCTGACAGCTGTCTTTAAGAAATCCTGGTCAATTTCTTTTAAGATCGTCAACATATCCTTATGTGTGATTTCCTTTACACCGTCAAGGATCTTCTTGTTGCGCTGCTCCGGAACCACTCTCTCCTTAGGATATCCGTGTCCGCCTTCACAGCCGAACAGTTTTTCGAAGATATACTGAAGATGCAGCTCTGCTCCCCAGCCAAAGCCCTTTGCAAAAGGAAGTGCAATGGCATTTCCGTCATTGATCTGTGCAAACATATATGCATCCTCCGGATCGGAAATGTGTCCGCAAAGAACTCCCGGAAACGCATTGCATGCAAGCATAGCACCTTCCCCTGTACCGCAGCCGGTCACTACAAAATCTGCTGCCTTGGAATTTAACAGAATTGCCGCAAGAAGGCCATTCATAACATAGGTCAGCTGCGTTTCATCTTCTGCTGTATACATACCATAGTTAAAAACAGTATGTCCCATAGGCTCTGCTATCTTTTTCAGATTTTCAAAGATCATGGCATTTTTAGCTGCCTGACTATTTTCATTGATCAGTGCAATTTTCATAATTCAAGTCTCCTTTTTTATGTTTCTATATTGAAACAGGTTCTGCAGCTTCTCATCAGTGGATCAGAAGGTTAGGAAGCCATGTTACAACCGGTGGGCAATAAGTGCAAAGGAATAATACCAGGATCAGCGGGATCAGGAAGGGAAGGATAGACTTATACAGCCGATCCAGCTTGATCTTGGATATATCGGATATTACAAACAGGCATACGCCAAAAGGCGGTGTTACCTGGCCGATCATCAGGTTTAAGACCATTACGACACCAAAGTGTACCAGATCAATATTCAGATCTTTTACAATAGGAAGCAGAACAGGAAGCATCAGGGTAAGGATCGCACCCGGCTCCATGAACATGCCAAGGATCAGAAGGACAATGTTGATGATCAGAAGGATCACAGCCGGACTGCTGCTGATATTTAAAATAAAATCAGCAATGGATCTGGAAGCTCCCTCTTTTACCAGAACATAGGTAAATAAAGTGGAGGTTCCGATGATAAACAGAGTATTGGCTGATGTGATCGCAGATTCCAGCAGACAGTTTTTAAAGGTTTTCCAATCCATAGTCCGGTATACGATCAGTGCAATGATCAGAGAATAGGCTACTGCGATACTGGAAGCCTCTGTAGGAGTAAACCATCCGGTAGTAAAGCCTGCAAGGATGATCAGCGGCGTGATCAGGGAAAGGATCGAGCTGAAAAATTGACGGACCAGTGCATGGATATGGAAAGGATGGCGCTCAAACTTGTATACAACTGCAAAGATGAACACCAGGATCATCAATGCCACACCCATAAGGAGTCCCGGAAGGACACCGCCCATAAACAGCTTTGCCACGCTGACACTGGCTGTCGCACCGTAAATGATCAGCGGAATACTTGGAGGGAAGATCGGGCCGATGACCGAAGAAGCGGCAGTTACAGCACCGGAAAAATCAGTGGAATATCCGTTTTTTGTCATAGCTTCCATTTCAATGGTACCAAGACCGCCTGCATCTGCAGTTGCACTTCCTGACATACCGGCAAAAATAATACTTGCAACTACGTTTGCATGTCCTAAGCCCCCCGGGATCCAGCCTACCATTTCTTTTGCAAAATTAAAGATCTTGTCTGTGATCTTGCCTGCATTCATCAGGTTTCCTGCCAGAATAAAAAGCGGAACGGAGATCAGCAGATAGGAATCAATACCTGTTACCATTTTCTGCCCGATGACCATCATAGGATAACCCAGGATCAGGCAGCCTAATACAGCACTTGAACCGATAGCTATACTGATCGGTACACCAACCAGCAAAAGAATTACAAATGTTACGAAAAAGATTGCCATATCTCATCCCCCTTAAGCTGCTTTTCCTGTATTCTGTCCTGTAAAGCGATCCAGAAGCTGATAAACCGTTTTCACAACGATAAAGCCGCCTGCGATCGCCATTGGGAGAAAGTGCCAGGCTTTTGATAAAAACTGCATGGTTGAAAAATAACTTGTGCTGTTGATCTTATACATACCGCAATAAGCAACCACCATGATCGCTCCCAGTTCGATGCTGAAGATCTTGTTGATGGTCCAGAAAACGGTTCTCACCTTTTCAGGGACCCGCACATAGATCATATCCAGTGTGATCAGGCGGTCCTGGTCATACAAAACGATCACTCCCAGAAAAGCCATCCACATAAAGAGGAAGCCGCACAGCTCCGTTGAGAACCGGAATGACTTGTTAAAAAAGTTTCTCGCACACAGCTCTGTCAGCATCATGGCTACGATGCCTGCGATCAGAAGGACTAACAAAGCCGAAACGACCCTCACAAATACATCTGTTATCTTCTTATAAATGCGCATTTCGATCACCCCTTTTTCTAACAGAAGGCTATATCCTTAACGGACATAGCCTCTGCTCATATCACCTGCTGCCTACTTTAAAATAGCATCCAGAATATCCTGATCAAACCATGATTCATTTGCATAACGCTGATAGTAGTCCTTGCCTCCTAATTTATCCTTGAAGCTCTGGATATCCGGCTCTTCGTCGAATTCAACGCCTGCATCCTTAAGGACCTGGGTTGCCGTCTCATTGTCTGCTGCAATGGTGTCAAAGGAATATTTTGCAGCAACCTTTGCCTGCTCTTTTAAGATCTCCTGATACTCAGCAGGAAGCTTTTCCCAGCTGTCTGCATTTGCTGCCATGGTGCAGCCCATCCACATATAGTTGATGAAGCTGAAGTATTTAATATCATCATAGGTTGCATTTGCTACCAGATGATAGGTTGCGTTGTCCTGTCCTTCTGCTGTACCGTTTGAAAGAGCAATCGCAAGCTCGTTCAGTGCAAGAGCAACCGGGTTCGCTCCCAGTGTCTCCCAGCAATCCAGATACATCTGGCTGGTAGGTACACGCAGCTTCAAGCCTTCCACATCAGCAGCTGTATGAACCGGACGGTTTGTGGTAGAGATCTGACGCATACCATTGTCGCCCTCAGATAAATATACAAGGCCGGCAGACGGAAGATCTGCGAAGATCTTCTCACCGATCTCGCCGTTTACGATCTCGTAAGCATCTTCTGCTGTTTCAAACAAGAAAGGCAGATCCAGAATCTTCGCCTTGTCATAGAACTCGGTAAAACCGGAGGTACCTGCAAAAATAATATCAATGGTTCCCATACGTACAGACTGTAAAGCCTCTGCATCATTTCCCAGTTCGCCGGAATGATGGGCATCCAGTGTGATCTTGCCGCCGGAAGCTTCCTCCACCAGTTTCTTATATTCAAGGATCGTCTTAGTAGGAACGGAATTTTCATTTCCAGGAGAATATAAGGTAAGAGTAACCGGCTCCAGGGCATCCAGATCGGCAGCAGCTTTGTCATCTGCCTTTGCATCTGTCTTCTCCTCTGCCTTGGTTTCTTCTGTCTTGGCAGCCTCAGCCGAAGCAACTGCCGTTGTCTCTGTTTTAGCAGAGCCGCCGCATGCGGTTAAAGATACTGCCATAGCAGATGCCAATACGATGGATAACGCTTTTTTCATGTCTTTGTACCTCCCAATTTCTGCATTCCCACCCCTCTGCGAGATATGCATTGTGTATGATTGTATGATGTCATCAGATATTATTATAGCATTCCCTCTTTTAAAAACCATTGACTAATATGCTAAATAATCTTCTTGTTTTTGTGTATTTTTCACAATCGATTTTCATCAAGTTTCATATTCGTCTCACATAACTCATATAATGCATCAAAAAAGCAGCCGGTATTTGATCATTTCTTTCAAAAACCGACTGCCACTATACGACAGCTTCTCTGTAATGAATTTCTTTCTCAACCCTGTTTATCCGGACTTGGAGCGATTCAGATCCACCGCCACCAGCTCCAGATGCTTCTGCATCTTTTTTTCACCGATCTTCGGATCTCTGTTTTTAAATGCATCCAGGATCTCCTGATGAGGTTCAATGGCATTAGCCGCATTCTGCGGGATATAAAAGGTGCGGCTTCTGAAATCCTTTATGTGCTGCTCTACCTGCTTGCTGATACTGATCAGCAGCTTATTTTTGCTGAATTCTACAATACCGGCATGGAATTTCTCATCACAGATCACGATACCGGATACATCCTGCTTATCTACTGCTGCGATGAATTTCTTATGGATCTGCTCCAACTGCGCGATCTCTTTATCGCTGCAGCGCTGGATGGCTAACCGGACTGCCAAAGGTTCGATGGCCATGCGCACCTCCAGAAAATCCTGCATTTCCACTTCATGCTCCTCAAACCAGTGGAAAATATCCCCCAGCTCCACCTGGGAGGTTCTTGCAGCAAAGGCTCCTTTTCCCGGACGCAGTTCCACATAACCGGTTGCTTCCAGCATACGGAATGCCTCCCGGATCGTACCCCGGCCGACTCCTAACTGCTGGCAAAGTTCTTTTTCCACAGGCAGCTTATCACCCACTGATACGGCACCGGAAAACAGATATTCTTTTAATTTGTCAACGACCTGCTGGACTACAGGAACACGCTTTATCGTCTCCATACAAATCTCCTTCCTACCGATCATATTGCTCATAGCTATCCTAATCTGAAACGTACTTTTTGTCAATAAACAATAATTTTTTCGTCACAATTACCGATAATACAGCTGTTTTGCACAATCTTTTGTGTGCATCTGGTCGTAATATCCGATTGTATGATGTCATGATGTTGGGGTCAAAAGCTATTTCGCCCCCTCTGATACCGAATTGCTACGTGCTTTGCACTCTCGCAATTCTAAAAACATTCG
>CAVDQU010000004.1:41816-42198 GCA_963611035.1 Agathobaculum sp. | reverse complement strand
CCCTTGATCCGTACGTGGGGGAATTTTGCGATTTTCCGGATGGCAGCCTCTGTATCCTCTAAGAAAAAGCCGTATTTGCTCTCCTCTTTTGCTACATTGACCTCCAGTAAAATGTCTGCCACTATATCTTTTTTAGCTGCGTCTGCCTCGATCTGTTCAGCCAGACGCAGGGAATCTACAGAATGGATTAGTACTGCTTTGTCTATTACCTGGTGTACTTTATTGCGCTGGAGATGGCCGATCATATGCCAGCGGATATCTTCTGGAAGCACCGGTTTTTTCTGTAAGATCTCCTGAACTTTATTTTCACCAAAATCCCTGGCGCCGGCTTCATAGGCTTCTTCCAGCATAGGAACTGGTTTGGTCTTGCTCACTGCAATGA
>CAVDQU010000004.1:35633-41806 GCA_963611035.1 Agathobaculum sp. | reverse complement strand
CTGCAATGAGAGTAACTTCTTTTTGGTCCCGTCCTGCCCGTCTGCAGGCTTCTTCTATATTTTTTCTTACTTCACTTATCTGCTCTTTTATCATGGCTCATTTCCTCCTTAAATTTATGTTTTCCCGGAATCTTTCCAGTACCTGCTTTAAGAACCTTTTTACTGGTACAAAAGCTGTCCTTCTCCTACTGAGGAGGCATCCAGTACAATATGGTCATAAACGGAAAGTCCGTAGGTAACATTATTTTTTACCGTGTAATATTCACTGTTGGAATCTAATATCTCTACCTGGGTGAAAACAGTGTAGCCTTTATTGATATTGTAAACACCCTTTAGTGAGGATGTACGGCCGATCTGGTAACGGTCAGAGGAGTCAGGCCGGACAATGTAATCCCCTGCTTTAAAATCTCCGTCATCGTCTACTGCAATATAGTAGAACTCCTCATCTTCATAATCTTCATTTAAAGGAACGAAAACAACGGAAGTTCCGTCTGCACTGTAAACTTCTTTATTAAAGCCAATGTCCGTAGAATCACCGCCCTGTGCAGCATAGGACTTTGGAACCATATAAAAGTTCTTGTCTGTTACAGCGGTGATGGGTATCTTTAAGCCTTTAGATTGAGGCTGTTCAATCTCAAATTCAATAAAACGGTCCATGATAAACTGGGCCATATAACGGTCCATATCCAGTTTGCCATAGGTGGCTCCGTCTTTTCCTGTAAAAGTAGAATAGGCAGCGGTTACAGTCAGGTCATAATCCCTGAAATCAATGGTAAGGGAAGTTTTATCTGCATACAGGGATGCATCTTCACTTGATAATGGAAAAACAATGGACCAGTTTTCGGATGCCGCGATCTTATAGGCCGGTGTCCCGCTCTCGATCAGATCACCGGATTTGTGGATATTTTTCGTATAATTGGCTTTATTAAAACTGTCTGCTTCCACATCCGAAGGCTGCAGGGATTCATAGGAATCAATGCCGTAGGAAACCACACCGGATACATCGGCCCGCACCTGTTCAAATACAAGGCTGGAATCCTGGGATATCTTGTCTAACTGGTCTAAAGCGCTGAAACTGGAATACTCCATAACAGCTGCTTCTAAGGAATATCTGGCATCATAGATAGAGCCAAAATCCTCATCCGATCTAGAAAGAACATAGGAAGACAGCTGCTTTTTGATGTCCGCCAGGTTTTCCTCAGGAAGAGCCGCATCTTCTACTCCATTTTCTTTTAACAGGGAATCCAGACGTCCTGTTTCATCCAGTGAATAGATCCGTGTTCCCACAGAAGCACGTTTTCCTTCTCTCAGATAATAGTTGATATAGCCGCTGTTCTGGGCGTTGCGCACCTGCTCATCCCGCAGGATCAGGCCTGTGTACTGCTTATTATTGACGATACCGCCTTCTACCACTTCATAAAACTGTACACGGTCTCTTCTGAAATAGGCGAAGATATTAAAAAGCATATATAAAAAAATGATCCCGAAAATGATCATTCCTACGTTGATATTGTGAGGTCTTCTGTAAGGTATTATTTTCCTGTTCTTCTTTTTCGACATGGAACCAGGACTCTCCTTTTTGTCTTAATATATCCTGCTAAAAATGTTTTTCTCAAAAAAAGACTACCCTCCGCACAAGGCCTACTGTTTGACTCTTGTGCGGCAGGCAGCCTTTTTGCTCCTGTCTGCTATTCTATCACAGAATATGTATCATTACAATGAAATAATTACATCACCCTTAGCACACTCTGGAAGCTCTTCTGCATCCATAGAGATGCTTAAAACGAAGGTTACGTGATATTTATCACTGATCTCTTTCAAAGTCTTGTAGGTGTCAGAAATGTCTGCACCCTCTAATGCTGCCAGCTTTAAGAAGCTGTCCAGATACATGGTTTCAAGGTCATGATCCTGGGAAATGATTCCGCAGATAAATCCTAAGAATCCTTCACTGGATGCCAGTGGAAATTCATTTACGTTGATGAGACGGATACGGTTGTTCAGCTCGTACATATGCTGAGCACTCTTATCAAGATATACGACTGTTCCGTTAGCCCCCTTGATAGCTGCGTTAGCCATATCTAACAGATGTTTTGTTTTGCCTTTACCCTTTTTTCCTGCAATAATCTGAACCATAGCGATCTCCTCCTTGAGTTATATATGTTGTATAAAAAATCAATTGAGATTATCTTGATTATAGTATAAATTCATACAAAACGCAATCACTATTTGACAATTTTAGAAATTATATTTGTCATATTGTCATATAAGTGGGGACGACTGTCGGATTTTAACACAACAGAGATAAATTCTCTGTCAGAATCATCCTTTTCAGCCATGATCAGACAGTATCCGGCTGCTTTTGTGGTTCCGGTCTTTCCGGAAAATACAGTTAGTCCTTCCGGCGTCTCCTGCTCTCCTGTTAAATACCAGTTTCCGCCTCTCCAGGTCTTGGAAACACTTTCTCCTGCGCCATTGGTATAATTGGCAGTATAGGCAGTAGAGCCGGTGACTGTACGGAATTCAGGATATTTTAAAGCCTCATTGAAAATAAGGTATAAGTCGTAGGCAGTTGTGTAGTGATCTTCATCATGAAGTCCGTGGGGATTCATAAAGTGGGTATCCGTTGCACCCAGGCGCTTTGCCTCTTCGTTCATCTTATCAGCGAAAGCGTCGATACTGCCGGCCATATGGACTGCAATGGCAGCTCCTGCATCATTACCGGAAGGAAGCATGAGGCCATATAAAAGCTGCTCTAAGGTCAGGGTATCTCCAGGCTGGATCCCGCATAAAGTGGCCCCGGTCTCTGTGATCACTGCATCATCTGTTACAGTGATCTGATCTTCCAGGTTGCCGTATTTAATGGCAATCAGGGCAGTCATTACTTTGGTGATGCTGGCCGGGTACATTTTTTCAAAAGCATCTTTGCTGTAAAGAACCTCTCTGTCTGCAAGGTCAAAAAGAGCTCCGGCCTGTGAGGTTACATCATCCGGGTTAAAAGAACCTTCATCGGAGATAACACACAGATCCGAAGCAAATCCCTTTGCTGTTTCTTCTTCGGCGGCAAAGGAAGTCTCAATGGAAGGAATACGGTCCTTCAGGGAATATGCGTCTTTCAGGCCAAGAGAACAGCCGGAAAGACACAGGGAAACAGACAGGACAAGTCCGGCGGCAAAAGCCGCAAAACGGCGTCTTATCATTATCTTACTACCTCTCTCCACTCCATATCGCCTCTGTCAAGAGCCTTGATCAGAAGTTCTGCAGTTGCCAGGTTGGTAGCTAACGGGATGTTGTAGGTGTCGCAGAGACGTACTACATCATTTACATCCGGTTCATGAGTCTTTGGTGTTAACGGGTCACGCAGGAAGATAACAAGATCCATCTGGTTGTGCTCGATCTGGGCAGCCATCTGCTGGGTTCCACCTAAATGTCCAGCCAGGTATTTGTGGATATTTAAGTTGGCAACCTCTTCGATCAGTCTTCCTGTGGTTCCGGTTGCATACAGTGTATGCTTGCTTAAGATGCCTCTGTAAGCAATACAGAAATTTTGCATCAGTTTTTTCTTTGCGTCATGTGCGATCAGTCCTATTGTCATATCTATAACCCTCCTTGGATCAATAATGTCTTGGTACTCTCTGAAGTCCTGCATTCAGCACTAATCCCATACCAATAAAAATACTGATAAGGGAACTGCTTCCGTAGCTGATAAACGGCAGAGGAAGCCCGGTATTTGGGAAAATACCGGTTGCAACTGCAATATTGGCAAATCCCTGGAATGCGATCAAAGTGGCCATACCTGTACAGATCAGCCGTCCGGCCAGATCCTTTGCACGGGCTGCCATCATCAGGCATTCATAGACGATCAGAAGGAACAGGACGATGACCACCACACAGCCGATAAAGCCAAGCTCCTCACCGATCACGGCAAAGATAAAGTCTGTTTGCTCTTCTGAAAGGAAATTACCGTTTTTAACAGATGCAATGGTTGTATTAAACAGTCCCTTGCCTTTTAACTGGCCAGAACCAATGGCGATAATGGAGTTATTCTGCTGGTATCTGGCTTCACCGTATCTGTCCGGATAAAACCAGGCTAAGATCCTTCCCGCCTGATATTCCTTGATAAAAGGGATCAGACCGTGTAAGAGCAGATAGACACAGGCTCCTACCATAGGAATGGTCACAGATAAAACTCCGATGATCCACCGGTAACTGATACCTGCTGAAAATACGATCCCCAGTACAATGACTAAGGTGACTAAGCAGGTAGAAAGGTTTGGCTGCTCAAAAATGAGCATGGCCGGAACTGCGAAAAGCGCTGCTGCAACAGCAACGGTGCTTACATTATTTATTTTTTCCTGATTTTTCATAAAATACCAGGAAAATGTAATGATCAGACCAATTTTTACAAATTCAGAGGGCTGGAGCTGTCCGATAACAGGAACTTCGATCCAGCGCTTTGCATTATTAACAGAGCGTCCCCATATAAGAACGGCTACCAGACTGCCTACACATAAGAGATAGATCAGTGTAGTGAGATTTAATATCTTGTGATAGTCGATCAGTGAAAGGACGATGGCGATCGCAAGGCCTACTAAAACGCCTAACATCTGTTTGGTAACAAAATCAGGGTCTTTGTTGGTAGCACTGCGCACTACCAGGACACCGATCACATTTAAGGCGATCATATAGGCCATCAGACGAAAATTGTAGTTTCTAAAATCGTAGTCAAAAAACATATTAGTAAAGCCCCTTGCTGGACATAGACCGGATGGGTATGTCCGCCCGGAGTACAGGCAGTCTGCAGATAGTCCCATCTGAAACGCTGCCTGCATCCATGGTAAGACGCACTGCGTCTTTTTCTATCTTCATGTATCTGGAAATGACACGGATCATGTCATTTTTTATTGCTGCTATCATCTCCGGTGAACAGCCTGCTTTATCTGAAAGGAGCAGAAAGGTAAGCCGGAGCTTTGCGGTATCTTTGGAACACCGTAATTTCAACTGCCATCACCCCTTATGCCCTTCTTAGTATCCTGGACAGCTTTGCCAGGATGCCTGTGATCTCGCCGGGAGATTCCATAGGTACATTCTGTCCCAGAAGCCGGCGGCATACATTTAAGTAAGCCTGTCCTGCTGCGGAACCCATACCTACTAAAGGTTCTCCCTGATTGGTGGAGATAACGATATTTTCGTCATCAGGAATGGCGCCGATCAGATTTACTGCCAGGATATCCTGTACGTCTGTCAGGGACATCATATCTCCCCGGCGTACCATATCAGCACGTATCCTGTTTACGATCAGGTCCACAGTCCCTATCTGGGCGTGTTCTAACAGCCCGATGATCCGGTCCGCATCCCGGATAGCTGAAACTTCCGGTGTGGTGACTACCAGTGCACGGTCTGCACCGGCAATGGCATTATAAAAACCCTGCTCGATGCCGGCAGGACAATCTAACAGGATATAGTCGAAATCGTCCTTTAAGTCATCGGTGAGTTTGATCATCTGCTCCGGCGTCACTGCGGATTTATCCCGTGTCTGCGCCGCTGGCAGAAGGTAAAGGTTTGGATATCTTTTGTCTCTTATCAGGGCCTGCTTCATACGGCAGTTTCCTTCTGCAACATCTACTAAATTATAGACAATGCGGTTTTCCAGTCCCATAACAACATCCAGGTTCCTAAGGCCGATATCTGTATCGATGAGTACGACCTTTTTCCCAAGGACTGCCAGTCCTGTTCCTACATTTGCAGAAGTAGTGGTCTTTCCTACCCCGCCTTTTCCAGAAGTGATCACAATGACTTCACTCATAGGAGAACCTCCAGAAAAATTAAGTTTTGATACTTTACCAGTTTATTGTACATTAAATTGCGCAAATTTACCAGTATTTTTTTAGATTCAGAGAAAATTATTACCTATATATCCAGTAGGCTGCTGAGAAAAGGTTTTTTTAAAGGAAGTACCTTTAATTCACCCTCTTCCACCGATGCCATCATGGTACCTTTGCCAAGACGGCGGTTTTTCTCATTAAAACGGCTGGTGTGATCTCCAATGCGTAGCTGCAGGGGGGACATGGAAAATGCAAGGATCACGGCCTGGTCATTTCCCGCTGCTCCTGCAGTGACTGTTCCCTTTAATTCCCCTAAAACGATCACATTTCCTTTGGCGGTTACTCTGGCCC
>CAVDQU010000004.1:30826-35623 GCA_963611035.1 Agathobaculum sp. | reverse complement strand
CTCTGGCCCCATGCTCCACATCGCCGATGATAACGATGCTGGCTTCGGATTCCAGCACATCCCCACGTTTTAAGGTGCCCCGGTAAAACTGGCCGGTCTGTGCGCTGAGTTCCATTAATTTTTCATTCAGTGCTTTTTCACAGCGTTCAGACCGTTCTCCGTCTGTGTCTAACAGGCAGAGGATCTGAAGCTGGGAATTTTCCGTAATGGTATTTACGATCTGAAATTCTTCTTCTGGTGTAAGAGGACGCCCTTCTAAGGTAAGGGTCATCTGGGCACTGCCCCAGAAACGGGCGCTGTCCTTAAACTTCTTTGCCACGCTGGCAAGAAGGTCAGCAAAGGGCATATCCGGATTTAGGATCACCGTCATACCTGCTTTGCTGCTTTTGATCACGATTCCATCCTGCATACTTGATCCACCTCTTTTTTATAATGTTTTCCATTACTATAACATTAATCTTCAACGTTCACATTGGACACGCTGGAAGCTTTGGAACCTAAAACCTGGTCCAGAGTGGTATAACCATAGTAATACTCATAAACTTTTTTACCAAGTGCAGCTGCGTTGGTTCCCGCATATCCATAAGGGATATTTACGGTTACTGCGATCTCCGGGTTGCTGTATGGAGCAAAGGAGACAAAGAACGCATGGTTGGCACGGCTGCGATCTTCCTGGGCCGTACCAGTCTTTCCGGCTACTTCTACGGGACTTCCTGCAAAAACAGATTTTGCGGAACCGTCGGTAACTACCCGACGGATACCGGACTGGACCGCATCCCAGGTACTGTCTGCTGCATCTACATGGGAGCTGACAGCCGGTGTATAATCGGTGATCAGATTTCCATCGGAGTCAGTGAGTTTATCCAGCAGGCTTAATTCAAATACGGTTCCACGGTTGGCAACCGCTGAAATATAGCGGGCTAACTGTACATTATTATAGGAGTTGGTTCCCTGTCCCATGGCAGAACGCTCCGGGTCTTCGGTGGTAAGGTGAGGTTCTGTTTCCGGAAGTTCTACGCCGGATGTGTGGTCCAGACCAAACATGCTGGCATATTTACGGATGGTAGAAAGTCCTTTTTCCGGAGAATAAGTGCCGTCTGCTGTCATGCTTAAGCGGTGTCCCAGTTCTGCAAATACTACGTTGCAGGAGTTCTGGATACCTGCCACGATATCTTCTGTTCCATGCCTTCCAGGGAAGATCCAGCAGTTGATGGGCGGATTTGCCTGGTCATAAACACCGGTACAGTCAATGGTATCTGTCAGGGAGATCACGCCTTCTTCCAGTGCCGCAATAGCGGTAATTGGCTTGAAGGTAGACCCCGGTGCCTTGATGGCCTGGGTGGCATTATTGTAAAGAGGATTGGACATATCGCTTTGCAGTTTTGCAAAGTAAGCAGCATCCACGCTTCCGGACATACGGTTATTGTCATAACTTGGATAGGAAACTAAAGCACGTATCTCGCCGGTGCGCACATCTGTTACAACGCAGCCAGCAGTACATGGATCCAGTGCCAGCTGGGCTGGTGTCAGCTCCAGGTCAGATATCTTACTTTTAATAAAATTATAAGTATATGCGCTGTCTCCTGTGGCCAGACCTGCTTTTGCCTGTGGGTCGTCTTTTAATACGCCCTGGGCGAAAAGGGCCAGGCACAGCCAGTTTCCTGGAATCACATTATCACTTATCAGATACTGGAACATACGTTTGGCAAAAGCTTTATCATCCTGCAGCTGAGTGATGATGTAATCTACTAACTGGCTGTAAATATCATCTGCATTGGAATATTTGCTGGTGGAGTCCAGTTTGGTAGTATCTACCCAGCTGGCTGCAATACCGCTGTAGATATGATCACGCAGGCTGATAGTACCGGATTTCCAGGACTGATACTGGGCAGAGTTCTGATCGATCTTGTCTCTTTGTACAATGCCGCAGCTGTCAGAAGATAAAAAGCTGTAAATATAATTCATATAGCTTGCCATATCCTTTGGCAGATCGTTCATAACAGAGGCATGATCGCTTAAAAGCTCATTTCGGATGTTGGTAAGGATCTGATCTCTGGAAGTGGTGTAAGCACGGTAGATCTGCTTTTCAATATCAGAAGCATCGTCTGCTGCCATGGCATCCAAAGAGAGAACATTATTATTGATCAGCTGGTAGTAGGCGTTTTTAACAGGGATGGGCTTTTTAGAACCATCCTTGATGGTTGCCGGGTCAACATCCTCATTTACCAGGAATTTGGTAATGATACCGGCTAACTGCTGTTCTACCAGGTTATAGGTGGCGATCTGCAGGTCACGGTCAATGGTCAGATAGACATCGTTTCCCGCCTGGGCATCTTTCTGTTCAATGATCTCTCTTGGCCGCCCCATGTTGTCTACATACATGCGTGTGTAGCCTTTTTCCCCCTGAAGCTCCAGCTCCATGGACTTTTCAATGCCAATACGACCTACAATATCATTTAAGTCATATTTTTCCACGCCGTCCGCTACTTCTGAATCGGAAGCATCCTGGGAAGTCCGCCAGTCTTCATTTAAGCTGTCGATCTGGTCTTCCTGGACTTTGCCGGTGTAGCCGATGATGGGGGCAAAATAAAGGCTGTCATTGTATACACGGATGGAGGACTGTTCAATGGAAACACCTTTTAAGTCAGCGGCATTTTCATTGATCTCGGTCATGGTCTCCTGGCTGATATTGGTGGCAACGGTGGTGCTCTCATACTTCTGGAATTTGGTCAGTTCCATGGTATAGATGATGTTGATCATATCCAGAGCGGTCTGGTCGGAAAGTTCCATAGGATTTCCGTCGGCATCATTCATATCTGTCAGCTTATATCCCTGGCGGGTGGAACCTTTCTTTAACTCAAAGGCTTCTCTTGCTGTGATATCAGAAGGATATTTTCCTGTATCATCATCTAACTGCTGAGAGGAAATACCATAGAAGTTTAATAAAAACCTCTTTTTTGCAGCATTGGATGTACTGGTAAAATACATCTGGCCGTTCTCATCCATGGCGATCTCAAATTTGCCGTCGATCTTCTCTCCCCTGCGCTCTAAAATGCTTACCAGGCGGTAGATCATGGCATTTCTGTCAACGGCTTTTGGGTAATCTCCCAGGTCCTGGATGGCAACGGCATAGGCTAACTGGTTGTAAGCCAGCAGATTTCCGTTGCAGTCATAAATATTGCCCCTGGTACCGGGAGTGGTCACCAGTTTTTCGGTACGCTGCATATAACTTTCCTGATAGGAACTTCCGTCTAAGATCTGCATGCGGAACAGTTTGCCGATCAGGCCTGCAAACATAAGGGTAAATATAACTGCCAGGGCAAAAAGGCGTGATGTAATAAGTTTTTTAAGAAATTCCCTGGTCACTTCCAGCAATTCATTAAACAATGGTGGTATCTCTCCTTTTTCCAATATCTTCCAGCCGTCTGCTGGCTGAAAGGAACAGACGGTATACTAACAAGGTGGTAACAGCTGTAAATATGATCTCCGGCAGCATGATCTTGATAAAATAATAAGGCAGGTTTAAACGGCCGCGGATCAGGAAGCGGAATATATAAATATACAGGCTGTACCACAGACCATTTACAATGCTTAAGATCAGAGGCAGTGTAATATAGTCTTCGTAATAATATTTGGTAAAAATACCATTGAAATAGCCAATATATACGTAGATCAGTGTATAAAAGCCAAAAGGCCCGCTGTAGAAAAGATCCAGCAGCAGACCTGATAAAATACCATAAAACATACCTGCATTCCGTCCATGGATAAAACCAAAGGAAAAAGTAAGGATCAAAAGCAGGTTAGGTGTTGCCGCCAGAAATGGCAGCAGAGGGAATACGCAGTTCTGCACAGTAAAGGCAAGAAGAATCAATAGGATGTTTAATAAGATCTGTTTTATTTTTCCGTTGTTCACTGTCCTGCCTCCTGGTCACTGTTTTTCAGATCTGTCAGTATCAGCACTTCCTGAAGATTGTCAAAATCAGCTGCCGGGATCAGGTAACCGGACTGGGTCAGATGATCCGGGTCAATAGAAACATCTACTGCATAACCAATAAGGATGCCTGGCAGATATTTGGTACTGATATTGGAAGTGATGATCTGGTCTCCGTTTCTAAGGACCGCATCCCTTGAAAAATCGGTTAGTTTCAGTCTTCCCTGCTCATAAAGGGTAAGATCACCTGCAACGATACAGTTATAGGAAGAATCAAGGGACATGGCGCCTACACGGCTGGAGTCATCGATAATAGAACGGACAGTGGCATAATTGGCGCCTACATCTGTAACGATACCTACCAGACCGCCGTCTGCTACTACGTTCATATCCACAGCAATGCCGTCTGCGGAGCCTTTATTGATACGGAATACCTGGAACCATTTTTCAGAATCCCTGGCAATGACCCTGGCACCGATCTTGTTGTACTGCATATACTGCTGGTCTAACTGGTAGAGCTGGCGCAGGCGGTTTAACTCAAACTGTTCTGCCTGAAGCCGGTTATTTTCCTCAGTCAGCAGTGCTACCTGGTCTTTTAAAGACTCATTTTCTGCCAAAGCGTTCTTTAATTTTCCATAATCGGTGATCTCATTGTAAAGTCCTGTACCTACCTTATTGACGCCGGACTGGATGGGGATAAGAAAATACCCTACGCCGGTGCGAAGGGGCTCCATAATACCGTCTTTTAAAGATGTGATACCAATGAGCAGGATACAGAAGGCTGTAAGACCTGCCAGTATATATTTGCTGCGTTTTGATTCCATGGATATCTGTTTTCCTTTACGTGTATAACTGCATATGGGGGC
>CAVDQU010000004.1:11273-30779 GCA_963611035.1 Agathobaculum sp. | reverse complement strand
CCCCAACATCATATGATCTGCTGCTGTCTGAAACTTAAATAGCTTTTATCTCCAATAATAATATGGTCTAAAAGAGCGATCCCTATGACATCTCCTGCTTCTTTTACCCGGGCGGTAAGGAGCATGTCCGATTCGCTGGGGGTTGGATCCCCGCTTGGATGGTTGTGGACCAGGATCATGTTCACTGCCAGGCAGCGAAGGCCTTCAATTAGGATCTCCCTTGGGGTGATCACAGAAGCATTTACTGTACCTTTTGAAACTAAAAGATCCCGCAAAAGGTTCTGTTTGGTATTTAAGAACATAACGTGGATCTCTTCCTGCTCTAAGTGGCGCAGATCTTCCATATAGTAATCGGCGATCTGCTCCGGTTTCGTGAAAGAAAGAACGGCTTCTTTGGCTTTATAATTCCAGATACGTCTGGAAAGCTCCCCGATGCACATAAGCTGGGCACCTTTTACCATTCCTATGCCTTTGATGCGGCAGTAATCTTTCAGGGAATGATGCAAAAGCCCCAAAAGACGGGTCCCTGATCCCTCTAAGGCAAGGATATCCTTTGCCAGTTCTAAAGAGGTGGCGTCTTTTGAGCCGGTACGGATGATGACTGCTAAAAGTTCTTCATCTGTAAGGGCTCTTGCACCTTTTTCCAGACATTTTTCATAGGGTCTGTCCTCTTTGGGCAGCTGCTTCATGGTCAGTTTCTGTACGCTGTTTTCTGTTCTCTGGGTGTTTCTTTCCATTCTTTTGCCTCCTGACGAAAGCACCTCTCCAAGTACATTTGTCAGAAGTCTGGTAAACTCACGGATCCCGCACTTACGTGCTCTATTGCCTGCTTACGCAGGCGATCCGTTCGTTAATGGCTTGTGAAAATCAAATGTCTGCTTACGTAGCCGCTTGATTTTCTCTGCGCGCATTACATTATATCATGCGGTAAATAATAAGTGCGATGGCAATACCGATGATGCTGGCCATAGTGATCTTGATGGTAAGGCCCAAGGTGATGATCAGTATGCCGAAGTTGATGACTAAAGGTGAATCAAGACCAAAAGACTGGCCAAAATTCAGCCAGCTAAGCCATGAAATGCCGTTGGCAAGCTGACCCATAAAGCCTCCTAATACAATGCCTGCAAGCAGCATGATTAGAAGGATCCAGAAATTCTTACGTCCCATAACACTCTCCTTAAGTTATCATATTATCATAAGTTTTTTTTCATGTCATCTTAAGATTTTCGTAACTCCGTCATCAATAAGCTGCTGTAAAGACTTAAGGATGCCAAGCTTTGCATGGTACCAGGTAAGACCACCCTGGAAATAAACGGCATATGGCGGCTTAATAGGGCCGTCAGCACTTAATTCGATGGAAGATCCCTGAACAAATGCGCCTGCTGCCATGATAACCTGGCTGTCATAGCCTGGCATATCCCATGGCTCAGGAGTTACAAAGCTGTCTACAGGAGCAGCTGCCTGGATGCCCTTGCAGAAAGAGATCACGCCCTGGGCAGTGCCGAAAGTAATGGCCTGGATGATGTCATGGCGGGATTCACTGCCATTAGGAACAACGCCGAAGCCGAATCTTTCATATACATTGGCTGCAAAGATAGCTCCCTTTAAGGCACCTGCAACAACGGTCGGGGATAAGAAAAATCCCTGGAACAACTGCTGGTTTAAGCCAAGACTGGCACCTACTTCTTTTCCAAGTCCTGGAGCGCTTAAGCGATAGGAAGCTCTGTCAACGCACTCTTTCTTTCCGGCAATGTAGCCGCCGATAGGTGCAAGGCCGCCTCCCGGGTTTTTGATCAGGGAACCAACGATCATATCAGCGCCTACATCGGTAGGTTCGATGGTTTCTACAAACTCGCCGTAGCAGTTATCTACCATACAGATGACTTCCGGTTTGATCTTCTTTACAAAGGCGATCAGTTCACCGATCTGCTTTACAGAGAAAGTAGGACGTGGATCATAGCCTTTGGAACGCTGGATGGTCACTAATTTGGTCTTTTCATTGATGGCTTTTGCAATATTGTCATAGTCAAAGGTGCCATCTGGAAGAAGATCTACCTGGCGGTAGCTGACACCATACTCTTTTAAAGAACCTACAGAATCACGGATACCAATGACTTCTTCCAGTGTATCATATGGCTTTCCTACTGGGGATAAAAGTTCATCTCCCGGACGTAAATTTCCAGATAATGCAATATGCAGCGCATGGGTTCCGGAGATCAGCTGAGGACGTACCAGGGCGCTCTCCGCGTGGAAAACGCTGGCATATACATCCTCTAAGGTATCACGGCCCAGGTCATTGTAGCCATAACCGGTAGTTGCTGCAAAATGGATGTCACTGACTTTATTGTCCTGCATTCCCTTTAAGACCTTTAACTGATTGTATTCAGCAACCTGGTCAATCTTTTCAAAACGTTCTTTCAGGCTTTTTTCTATATCTGCGGCATAGTCAAGAACTTCTTTGCTGATTCCCAGCTGTTCATACATAACCTCTAAGATCTGCTGTTCCATTGTTTCATAACTCCTCTTAAATTGATTTTCGGTTTGCTATTTTAGCACGATTCCTTTTTCTTCGCAATCCTTTAATACATCCTTAAGGATCTGGTCTGTATCCCCATGGTATTCATCCAGGTCCAGCCACCGTACATCCCGCTCCCTGCGAAACCAGGTCAGCTGTCTCTTTGCAAAATGCCTGGTATCCCGTTTCAGGATATAAACGGCATCTTCTAAGGTACAGTCACCATCCAGATAATCTAATATTTCTTTATAGCCCAGTCCCTGCATGGAGGTCTGGCCCCTGTGACAGCCCATAGCCTTTAATTTCTTTACTTCTTCCACCAGGCCGTTTTCCATCATGATGTCCACCCGTTTATCAATGCGTTCATAAAGAGTCTTACGGTCTCTGGTGAGCACATAATATAGGAAATTATAAGGAGATTCTTTCTGACGCATTTCTTCGTTATGCTCTGAGATTTTTTCTCCTGTCTGTTTGAAGTATTCAATGGCACGGATCACACGCTTTACATTGTTGGCATGGATCTGCTTTGCGGCTTCCGGGTCCGCCTGTGATAATTTCTCATGTAAAACTTCTGGCGCTTTGTCCCCCAGATCCTTTGCCAGCTGCTCTAATTCCTCACGGATAGGATTTTTCTCATCATTTTCCTTAAAGTCAATATCATAAAGCAGAGCCTGGATATAAAAGCCGGTACCGCCTGTGATGATAGGAATATTGCCGTGAGAATAAATCTCATCCATTGCCTGAAGGGCCAGTGTTTGGAAGGTGACTACATTAAAATCGTCCTGAGGTTCCAGTACATCAATGAGATAATGAGGAATTCCCTCCATTTCTTCTTTTGTCACTTTTGCGGAGCCAATATCCATATGCCGGTATACCTGCATGGAATCCGCGCTTACGATCTCTCCGCCTACTGCTTTTGCAAGCTGGATGGAAAGAGCGGTCTTACCTACAGCTGTAGGCCCTGTAAGGATAATAAGGGGCTTTTTTTCTGTATTCATGTGCTCTCCTTTATATAAATGCTATACAATGCGCTTAAATTTCTTTTCCAGTTCGTAGCGGCTCATGGAGATAATGGTGGGGCGTCCATGAGGGCAGGCATAGGGATTATCTAGCTTTAATAACTGGTCGATCAGCTCGTTCGCTTCCATTGCGGATAAGCGGTTGCCGCCTTTTACCGCCGCTTTACAGGACATAGAGGCGATCTTTTCATAAATACTGTCCGGATTATGTGCAGCCATCTCATCAGATAACCCATCGATCATTTCTAAAAGAAGGTCTTTTTTTGCAATGGAAAACAGGTTAGCCGGTACGGCACGGACTGCAAATTCCCGACCGCCAAATGGCTCGATTTCAAAGCCGATGCGGGTAAAGTATTCCATGTATCGATTCAAAAGCAGCTCTTCATTTGGATTTAAGGTTAAAATAATAGGCGGCTCTACCATCTGGGAACTGTAATCCCGGTCTTTTAAGCTTTTTACAGTCTTTTCGTAAAGGACTTTTTCATGGGCTGCATGCTGGTCGATGATATATAAGTGGTCATTGTATTCGATCAGCCAGTAAGTGTCAAAAAGCTGACCGATCAGCTTATGCTTCAGGCGGGAAGCCGGGTCCAGCAGCTTTTCACCGAAGAGGTCTAACTGCTTGGGGGCTGCTGCGGCTGATGCATCAGAAACTGTGGCCGAAACAGAGTTATCCACAATGCCTGCAGTATTCTGAGAAGGCTGATCCTGTGGTACAGTCTGTTCTGCATGTTTGACGACCGAATCCTGTACACCACGGTCTGCCCCCACATTTTCGTGAGCTTTTTTCTCGCTGTTTTCATTTATAGAACCGCTGTTCCACTTCTCAAATGCCTTCCGGTTCTCTTCCTCCGCCTTTTTTCTCTCTTTTAACCACTCCGGCATCATATCTGAAATATCCGGTTCTTTTACAAAAGAAGGCTTCGGTGGCGCGATCTGGCGGTAGCTGACCGCAGCAGAAGCCGCAGCCGGTCTTTCAGGAACAGACTGCGCACTGTGTTCCAGCACATCTTTTCGCTTTGTCTCAAAAGGTTCCGGTCTTGGAGCTTTTTTCTCCTCAAAGTGTTTTGTATCCTGCTCTTCTTTTTCGTTTAAATTTACATCCAGGATCAGTTCCTTATGTGCCAGTGCATTTGCCACTGCGTTCATGACCTGGTTATAGATAAATTCTCCGTCGCTGAAACGCAGCTCCATCTTGGTAGGATGGACATTTACATCTAAGGTCTGAGGATTGATCTGTAAATGCAGCATGGTAAAAGGATACTTGTGCTGCATCATAAAAGGCTTGTAGGCCTCTTCTATGGCCTTAGAAAGGATATTGCTGCGCACATACCGCCCATTGACAAAGTAATTTTCATAATTGCGGTTAGAACGGGCGATCACAGGCTTTCCAATATATCCTGTAATAGTCACTCCCGGTCCCTGGGCATGGACTTCCAACAAATTGGAGGTGATCTCCCTGCCAAATACAGTATAGATCAGGTCCTTTAAATTATTATTTCCAGAGGTATACAGCTTGTTCTGGTTATTCTGGATAAAACGGATGGAGATATCCGGGTGGGATAAGGCGATCTTTTCTACTACAGATGCTACATGGGTTCCTTCTGTGACCGGAGTTTTTAAAAACTTCTTTCTGGCCGGTGTATTAAAAAATAAATTCCTTGCAATGATGGTAGTTCCTTCCGGGGCTCCGATCTCTTCTAAACTCTTTTCTCTCCCGCCTTCGATCTGGTAACGGGTGCCTGTAAGAGTCTGAGCTGTTTTTGAGATCAGCTCTACCTGGGATACAGCGGCAATACTGGCTAAAGCTTCGCCGCGAAAGCCAAGGGAACCAATGGTCATCAGATCGTCTACTGTATGTATCTTGCTGGTGGCATGCCTTAAAAAGGCTGTAGCAACCTGATCTTTGGGAATACCGCAGCCATTGTCTGTAATGCGGATCAGGCTGCAGCCGCCGTCACGGATCTCTACAGTTACAGCGGTTGCCTGGGCGTCGATGGCATTTTCCAGAAGCTCTTTTACCACAGAGGCCGGACGCTCGATCACTTCTCCGGCTGCTATCTTATTAATGGTGGTCTCATCTAAAACAGAGATGATGGGCATTGCATCAGATCCTTTCTTACAGATCCATTAATCCGTCCAGGATATGGACTGTCATTTCTCCATTTTCTATATCTACATTCAGGATACAGTCTTTAATAGCAGGTAAAAGCAGCTCTTTTCCGTTTGGAAGAGCCACTACATAAACATCGTTTGCACCAGTCTCCAGGACATCTTTGACAGTGCCTACTTCATTTCCCTCATCATCCTTAACCAGCAGGCCGATGAGATCTGTGATAAAGTATTCATCTGGCTTTAAAGCAACTGCCTGTTCCCTGGTAATAAGCAGATCTTTCTGGCGCCAGGTCTCTACGTCATTGATATTGTCATATCCTTTAAACTTTAAGATGACCATGTTTTTGAAGAATTTTACCTGTTCGATCTCCAGTGTGGTCTGTCCCTTTCCAGTGTCTAAAATAACGGTTTTCAGCTTTTTAAAGCGCTTGGCATCATCCGTGGTAGGAAAAACCTTTACTTCGCCTCGTACACCGTGGGTAGAGGTCACTACACCTACACGCAGCATGTTTTCCATAAATATAAGATCCTTTCTGTATAACCTTTTGTATAACTAAAAAGGGCTGCCGCAAAATAGCTGTATCTATTCTGCGGCAGTCCCTCCTCTTTTTACTGAATCTCTACGATTACTTTCTTGTCTTCCTTTGAGGCAGCGGCCTTGACTACGGAACGGATTGCTTTTGCGATCCTGCCTTGCTTGCCAATGACCTTGCCCATATCGGCAGGAGCTACCTTAAGTTCGATCAGTGTGTCGTCACCTTTCTGGGATTCACTGACTACAACCTCATCCGGGTTATCGACTAATGCTTTCGCAATCACTTCGACTAATTCCTTCATCTCTCCACCTCGTTTGATTAAAGATTACTGAATACCAGCGATCTTTAACAGCTTTCCTACAGTTTCGGTTGGCTGAGCGCCGTTTGCTAACCACTTCTTGGTAGCTTCTTCATCAAACTTGATCACGCTAGGATCTTTGGTGGAATCATAATATCCAACTTCCTCGATGAACTTTCCATCTCTTGGGGATCTGGAATCAGAAACTACGATTCTATAAAAAGGAGCCTTCTTCTGTCCCATTCTTCTTAATCTCATCTTTACTGCCATTGTTACATACCTCCGTAAAATTAATCTTTTCTATTTGTTTTCGTTTTTATATGTTAGACATACAGGAACACCTGTCTGACTATCTAAGTTTGCCAGAAGCTTAAATTAAAATGGAAGCTTCATCTTGCCGCCCATAAGGCCGCCTAAACCGCCAAGGCCCTTCATGCCTTTGCGCTTGCCTCCGCCCATAAGGCCCGGCATCTGTTTCATCATTTTCTTCATCTGGTCAAACTGCTTTACCAGACGGTTTACTTCGCCAATATCCACGCCAGCGCCCTTTGCAATACGCTGCTTGCGGGACGGGTTCATCAGTCCCGGATTAGCTCTTTCCTCTTTTGTCATGGAAAGGATAATGGACTCTACACGGTGCATGGAACGCTCGCCTTCGTCCATATCCACGCCAGCTAACTGGCTTCCCACACCAGGCATCATGGAAAGGATACTTCCCATACCGCCCATTTTCTTGATCTGCTGCATCTGGTTTAAGAAATCGTTATAATCGAATTCTGCCTTGCGCAGCTTCTGGGATAATTCTTTGGCCTGTTCCTCATCTACCTGGGCTGCAGCCTTCTCAATGAGAGACTGGATATCGCCCATTCCAAGGATCCTTGAGGCCATACGGTCCGGATAAAACTGCTCTAAGTCAGAGAGCTTTTCACCCATACCGATGTATAAAATAGGTTTTCCGGTGACAGAGCGGATAGAAAGGGCTGCACCGCCTCGGGTATCGCCATCCAGCTTTGTAAGGATCACACCGTCAATACCGATCTTATCATTAAAAGTTCCGGAAACATTGACTGCATCCTGACCAGTCATGGCGTCAACTACCAGGATGGTCTGATATACATTTACTGCTTCCTTGATCTGTTCCAGCTCTTCCATCATATTTTCATCTACATGAAGACGGCCGGCTGTATCCAGGATCACTACGTTAAAATTATTTTTGGAAGCATGTTCAACAGCGGCTTTGGCAATATCCACAGGGCTGATCTTGTCGCCCATGGAAAATACCGGCACATCTACTTTCTCACCGTTGATCTGTAACTGTTTAATAGCAGCCGGACGGTAAACGTCGCAGGCAACCAACAGCGGTTTTCTTCCTTTTGCTTTTAACTTTGCAGCGATCTTGGCTGTTGTAGTGGTTTTACCGGCACCCTGAAGACCTGCCATCATGATAACAGTGATCTCATTACCCGGTTTTAAGGCTATTTCTGTGGTCTCAGAGCCCATCAGCTTTACCAGTTCTTCCGTTACGATCTTAATAACCGTCTGTCCTGGTGTCAGGCTTCCGAATACCTCTTCCCCTACGGCTCTTTCCTGAATGGAACTGATGAACTGCTTTACTACTTTAAAGCTTACATCTGCTTCCAGGAGTGCCATTTTAACTTCCTTTAAGGCAGCTTTTACATCTGCTTCAGAAAGTCGGCCTTTGCCGCGCAGGTTTTTGAAAATATTCTGCAATTTGTCGGATAAGCTTTCAAAAGCCATTCATAACCTCCTAAAGTGTGGCTGTAATCTCTCCGGACAGTTTCCGGATCTGGTCGATCAGAGCCATATCTCTGGTTTTTGCACAGGTATCTGCCAGATCATCTAACTCCCGGATCATCTCCCGGATCTTCATGAACTTGGCTACCAGCTGCAATTTTGTTTCATATTCTTCCAGTATCTTGTCGCAGCGTTTCTTCAGATCATGGACACTCTGACGGCTGATCCCCTGTTCCTTTGCGATCTCGCTGGGGGAAAGGTCATTTAACACCATATCTTCGTAGATACGACGCTGATGTTCCGTCAGCAGTTCTCCATAGAAATCGAACAACAGACCCTGTTCAACGATTTTTTCCATTTCAACCACCTGTGCTATCATACACGATGCGAAAGATAATGTCAAGTATTTTCACTTGACGTTTTTATAAACTTTTATAAATCTCAATAACTGCCTTCATATCCTCTCTGTCAAGGGTCAGATTTTCAGCAAGAGGATTGATCACGATGCTGTCACCGCCGGTTGCACGGATAGCATCTGCCATGGTAAATACAACACAGCCCCAGTCATTGCGCTTATAAGCTTTTTCAAATTCCATCCAGTCTGTAAACAGAGGAAGGAAAGACTGTTTCTGCTTATTGGTGATCCTTGGAAGGATCAGCCCCTGTCCCTGCTCAGCACTTAAGCTGTTCTGTCCTACGTTTAAGTTACCGTTATACTTAACAGGTACCAGCAGTTTGCTCTTTACCAGTTCATTTAATACAGCATTTTTCTTTGCTGCCAGCTTTTTTTCTCTTTCCGGATAAGTTACAGGCCATTTTACCTCGCCCATAAGATCTGCCATCTCAAAACGAAGGGCCGGATTAAATACAGGAACTGGAAGTTCAGCGCCTTTTTCTTCCCCAATATCTTCTAAGAAGTCAGAACGCTCCATTAACAGCTGGTAGGATCCGTTATTAACAAGAATGTTATCCATTCCCAAGTAGTACAGCCATGCAAACAGACTGATCCGTCCTGGAAGCCCGGTATTCTTCTTAGGGATTTCTTTTAATACCAGAGATTTATGATACTGGTTCTCATAGAAATGCAGGGCATGCTTTGCCAGGATCTCCTCAGAGTAAACGTCAATGGTTCCCTCAATAATATAAGGAAGACCGGTAGCCTTATCTAAAAGTACGTACAGAGAAGGTGCCATTTTTAACTTTTCAACGATGGCGTCGTAGATCAGCTGTCCCTTTTCATTGTAATCCGGCATTTCTGACTGCTCATTCATCTGCTGTAAGCGGCACATCATGAAAATGCACTCTTTTACAGACATAGGTACCAGTAAAGCTTCAGAAAGACTTCCTTCTCCTGCAACCAGGGCAGAAAGCTCGTCCTCTCTCTTCTTTGGCAGAAGGGCAGCAAGGTTCTCATCTCTCTCGCCCGCTTTTTTTACTGCTTCCAGATCTGCCTCGTTTTCCTCAGGCACACCCGTAAAATCATCCATGGTAAGGCCAGAGATCTTTGCAAAATCAATGATCTTTGGTGCAGGAACGGCTGTAAAAGCAGGTTCTTCTGTTTCACTTACAGTTTCTAACAGTTCATCTGTAACAGGAACTAAAACAGCGCCCTTTGGAACATCTTCTTTGACAGCGCCGCCTAATTTAAAGCCGTAATGTGGTCCATAAGTTCCTTTCATATCAGCAGATGCCATTTTCATTAACTGGGTTCCCTGCTCAATGCCTTCGATGGTGCAGTGGAAAGCTGGCTTTCCATTTTCATCTAAACAGATAGCAGCAGTTCCCGGAGTTACTTTTCCGCTTGTCATCTTACCGGTAACAACTACGCATTTTCCTTCTTTTAATGCATAAACTTCATCTACAGCAAATGAAAATCCATCTGCCTGTGTTTTTCTATTTGAAAATAATCCCATTGTTTCCTCCTAAAATCGGGCATGATATGAAGATTATACACCAGCCCGGTTAAAATGAAAAGCGTTTTATGCCAGGAAAGATGCGGCAATGGTTTCAATTCTTTCTGGATCCTTTGCAAACCAGACTTCAAAATCCATACCACTGTCCTTTACAGCATGTCCCAAAGCACATAAAAAGTTAGGGATCTGCTCTTCTAACATGGTTCCTACTTCTTTTCCCATACGTTCCTGTCCCTGGATATCGCTGCCGTTGATATAAAGGTTAAATGCTGGTTTTGGTACTTTATCTACAGTCTTTGCACCGCCTCTGAAACCGATGACGCCGATCTGGTGGGTACCGCAGGAAGATGGACAGCCGGAAATATGGATCTTTGGCAGAATGCCGTCTTCAAACTGCTCCCTGCGCTCCATTTCCACTAATTTCTGTAAAAGTCCCTGGGAATCACGGATGCCCTGCTGACATACATGGGCACCGATGCAGGCTACGGATTCTTCGAAGACTGTCTTTGCGCTATCTTTTGTTGCCTGTAAAACAGATGCCAGATCTTCTTTGCGGCAGTTGATCACATAGAAGGACTCATCCGGACAGAGACGAAGCTCTGCATTTGGGATATTGCAGATAGCCTTATACAGGTCAACAAATAAAGCAGGATCTGGTGTTCCTCCTACCGGGTGGCAGAGTACACTGTAAAGACCCGGCTGTTTCTGGGTAAATACGCGGTTCCTTCCAGAAACTGTAAATACAGCAGTGGGACCGTCATTGTCTGCATCGCAGCTGCAGGAGTTTCCAGCTGCCTCTGCCCCACATCCCATTTCTGCCTCAGAAAGATGCAGAGTCAGGTCTTCTCCGCTTTCTCTTACCTCTTTTAACTTCTCTAAAAATGCCTCTTTATATTTTTCAGCACCGCCTAAGGTCTGCTGCATATAGCGGCTTCTTGCCTTTGCACGGTTTTCATAATTGCCGTAAGTTAAAAACATCTGATGCATAGCTTCGATATAATAAAGGATCTGGTCTTTTTCCACCTTTTCAGCTACTTTTACGCCAAAAGCAGGATTATTTCCCAGTCCGCCGGCACTGTAAACATCAAAAGTTCCATCTTCCCTTGCAGCAAAGCCCAGGTCACGGAAGGTTGCGTGGGTCAGGTTTGCAGGTGTATTGGAAAAGCCTACTTTTAATTTTCGTGGAAGCTTCGGCCCCTTGATATAGGTCATCAGGTAATCAGCTGCAGCCAGTGCCCATGGAAGTACGTTAAAATATTCCCCTTTTTCAATGCCGGATAATGGAGAAACCGTTACATTTCTAGGGAAGTCTCCACCGCCGCCTCTGGTAACGATGCCGTATTTTAAAGCTTCCACTGCAAGGATCTTCACTGTCTCTTCATCCAGATCATGAAGCTGCAAGGTCTGGCAGGTAGTCAGATGGACTCTTTTAATGTGGTATGTTTTAATAGCGTCAGCAATGAATTTAAGCTTTTTCAGATCCATAACACCGCCGGACATACGCAGACGGAGCATACTTGCTTTTCCGCCTCTTTGTGCATAGCTTCCGAAACCTCCGGAAATGCCCTTATAGGTCTTGGCATCCATTTCCCCGCTGTAAAATTTTTCGGTTGCCTCGTCAAATTCCTTATAGTCTTCTTTCCAGTCTTCTGGCTGGATCTTCCACTGTGTCATAAGTGTCTTCTCCTTTTCTTAGCTTTATGCATCTGTAATATTTCTATGCATCTATGCTTCATTATCCATCTCTGCAGCCAGGTCCTTCATTCTGTCTTTTTCAAAGGCCTGAATGGAAATGGATTTTTTACTTGGGTTTGCAAATACAAAGGTTTTATCTACATTTTCCACATAATTCTGGATCTTGTCATTGGTGGCACTGATAATGGCCTGGAAGCCAAGTCCCCTTATAAGTTCAATACAGCTTGCTACTTTTTCCGCATCCATCTTGGAGAATGCCTCATCCAGGATGACCAGACGGATGGACGGCCTCTGCCGTACTGCCGGAGAATGACCGATGTGGTAAGCCTGTGCAAAGCTGGCAAGAAGGGCTACATATAACGGGTTCTGGCCTTCACCGCCGGAGTTTTTGCGGATCATACGGCTTAAGCCAATGCGGATCACCTCATCATCATTTTTGATCAGCTGCTGCATATCAAAAGAAAGATAGGTGCGGTAATCTGCGTATTTTTCCATATTTCTGCGGGCTTCTTCTAACTGGGCTGCTGTAGCATTTTCCGGCGGGATGAAAATAGAGATCAGTTCATTGATCAGATCTCCGTATCTGTTTTCATGCTCCATGGAGAACAGGTTCATCTGGTTGTCCATGCCGTCAGCAAGGCTTCCCGGATCGATCTCTAAGGATTCATCCATGAACATGTCATAAAATCTTCCGTCTGCCCCCTTACATTTGCTGATAACGAACTGGTACTTGTCCTTACCAAAGTCCAAACGGCTGATGATGCGGTTTAATTCATCCTTGCGCAGCATGGCATCTTTAATAGCGCTTCGCACCTTATACATAAAGTCGTCTTTAAAATGCTCTACTGCCGCTTTTGCCTGTTTTCCAGCCTGTTCTCTGTAAACTTCCAGGTCATCGCAGGCAAGACGGTCTAATATTTTATCATAAGCGGCATTGTCACTGCTGCTTACAGGCACATTTCTTCCTGGGTAACGGCGGATATATTCGCTGCGCAGTCCCATTAAATGCTCTTTGGCCTGAGTGCTTTTTTGCTCTAAGATCTGGCGTTTGGACTGGTAAGCCTCTTTTTCCTGGTCAAAACGTGGATGATCCTTGTCTGCCAGATAAGCATTTAATTCCCGCTCATGTTCCTCATTTTCAGGAACCTCTCTTCCCTGTCCTGCTGCCTCTGTTTCCAGTTTTATAATAGTCTGGGAGAAGCGTTCCATTTCATTTTTCTTATTCAGAGTCTGTTCCTGGATGGCATCCCGCTCCCGCTTTTTGCCGTCTGCCAGTTCTAAAATAGCTTTTCTGTCAGCTTCTAGCTGTTTTACATCCTTCTGGCGCAGAGTTTCCATGCGTTCTGACAGCTTTTTCTTCTCTTTTAACTTTTCCTGTCTGGCATCCATATCAGAAAGCCACTGGAAATATTCATCAGTCTCTTCTTTTAAAGTCTCAAGACCTAAAATACGTTTGCAGTCTGCTAAGGTTTCCTCAAGTGGAGTCCGCTTACCGGCCGTTTCTTCCAGCTCTTTTTCCAGAAGTTTTACTCTCTTTCGCATACTGTCCTTACCAATATAGGCAAGACGGGTATAATTTTCCGGATTGATATACTGGAGTCTAAAAGTATGGTAAAGAAGGCAGTCCGGGGTAATGCCAATGGCATTTTTCTGCAGTTCCTCTATGGAGGTGCATTTTATCACTTTTCCCAGAAGCAGGCTGATATATGGCTTTAAATAAGCTTCACGGACAGAAACTTCCTCTGCCAGAGAACCCTTTAACGCCTCATTATTGTATTCAGAAGCTTTTTCTGTATCCAAAACTGCGGTATTCCAGAACTTCTTTTTATCCAATTCCTTGTAAATGCCTAATGCTATTTTAGCATATTTGGGGGCAACTACCAGATTTAATTTATTTCCGCCCAGGTAGCCTTCCACCGCATTGCGCCACTGATCATCCCGGATCTCCAGCAGATCTGCCAAAATGTACACATCCACACTTTTTCCCGTTTCTTCCAGTAAACGGCGCTGTAAAAAGCCTCTGGCTTCCTCAAGATAACCAGGATAAGCCTTGTTCCCGGCTTTTAACTGCTCCAATTCCAGTTTTTTAAGCTTTTCCGTCTTCTTTAACTCATTGATCTGGCTGACGGTTTCCTGGCGCAGCTTTTCTGTATCCGCTGCCATGGAAGAAAGAGCTGACTTTAATCGCTCTAATGTGACCTTATCAATGCTCCTGTTTTCAAATTCCTCAATATCCCATAAGGTCTGGTTGGAAACGATCTCTTCCTCTTCCCATTTCTTTAATGCGCTTAAAGTCTTCTGCCACTTAGCTTCGCTGTGGCCTAATTGTTCGCAGAGGGCATTTAAAGAAGAAAGCTGCTCCTTTAATTCTTCATATCCGGTAGATGCGATCCTCTTTAAAAGTTCGTCGCTGTCCTTTGTTAGGTCAGTGATCTGCTGTTCTACCGATTTTTTCGCCTCTCCCAGACGATCCAGATCTTCTTTGCCCTGATCTATCTTATCAGAAAACATCCGGATCTTTGCCCGGGTATCTAAAAGGTCTAATTTTTTTACAAACCAGCTGTATTTTTCCTGTTTTTCCTTTAACAGGGCATATTCGTTAAAAGCTTCTTTCATGGCCTTTAACTGGCGGATCTCTTCACAGGTGTCCTCGATCTTTTTCTGCATCCGCCCATACTGCATAACGCTTTCCTGCATGTCCTCAATATGGATGTTCTGCTCGGTACAGATGTATTCCTTTACAAAATCCTCTAACCGGATGTTCATCCTGAAAGGGATAGCCCGTTTAAACAGCAGCGGGAACTTCTCACTATCAAGTCCGCCTAAATAACTGTCATACAGGATACGGCGGAACCGTTCGTTGTGGGAAGTGGAAAAATAATCTTCTTTGCTGTAATTTTCTCTTAAATACTGTTCTACTTCGCTGATAGACATAGGTCTGGACGCAGTGCGGTATTCATTTTCCCATAAAGGCCCTTTGTGCCAGAAGAAACGCCTTGAAACTTCATTGGAAGCAGTATTTACATCAAATACAATACCGATGCACTGAAAATTTTCTGTTCCGGTCAGCTGCATTTCCAGAACAATGGTAGAACTGAAGTTCTGGTTTCTTAAATAAGAAAATTCGTTGTTTTCCCCAATATTGACCATACCACGCAGATACTCGATCAGGCTTCGGTCCGAGTCATCCGCTGCTGCCTTGTTAAAGAAGCCGCGACCGTCTGTATTAGCATACAGCACCAGTTGTAAAGCGTCGATCACCGTGGATTTTCCGCTTCCGGAATGGCCGGTAAAAAAGTTGATCTCCCTGTTTAAAGAAAGGACTTTCCTGGAAATATAATGCCAGTTATTTAATGCGATCCTTGTAAATGCCAGAAAAGGAGTATTATTCATCACTTCCATCGTCTATTCCTCCTTCACTGTCATCATCAAAATCTTCTAATAGGGCCCGCACATCATCTCCTAACAGCACCACATTGATGCAGGGATAGATGATAAAGGGGCTTTTGCTGTTTAGGTCATCTAAAAGCTCTAAAGGCTCGATGATCTGGTATTTTCTAAGCAATGCCAGTGTCCGGCGGATATCCGTTGGCGCAGGTTGGCGTTTAAATAAGCGGTAATTTCCCAGCTTTTCCTGGATCTCTCCTAAGGTGGTGTACACATTTACACTGGTAGAAACATTTTCCATCTGTTCGTCATAGATCAGCTTTAAAGCCAGCAGATAAAGGGTAGCCAGTTTTGGAAGCTTTTCTCCCAACAGATCTTCTCCCTGAACATAGAAAATGCCCATATGGCTGTTCTCCATCAGTTCAATGCCGGATACGGCCAGATAATGGCGGATAAATGGAAAATGCCTGGTAATGGCACGGTAAGAGGAAGTGTACTGCAGGCGCTCTGTTTTCTTATCGTATTTCCACTCCAGGACAAAGGTCTGGCGGAGGAGCAGGCGGATAGAGTCTGTGATCTCCTTTTGCTGTTCCTGGGGCATATTGTCATAATAGGGAATGCTCCAGTCTGTTTCTGGTCCATTATTCAGATCATTTATATCATTCATGGGTGTTCCTCCTTACAAACTGAAGCTTTGGATAGGTATAAGGGCCGCATTTAACAGGCTTTTCCTCTTCTTCCACTGCCAGATAACGGCTCTTGGTCCGTGTGGAATAATCATAAGCCAGTATCAGTTTCTCAAAATCTTCATCGCTGCCTACGGTGGTCTCATCTACTTCCATAGAGCCTTCTTTCATATGACTCTGGATAAAGTCCTCGATCTCACGGCGGCTGTAGCGGTTCTTTACTTTATTATAATTCAATATCTCTTCTTCAGAAAGCTCAGGCAGTGCTTTTTCGTCAGGCACCTGCTTTGCAAAATCCGTTCTTGGGCGGCGGCGCTTATAAAGAGCCTCTTCTGATAACAGGCTGGTCTGTGAAAGGTTCATCCGGTTTCCTACCGCCTGGATCATAGCCTCATCCCCCCGGTTCGCGCTAAGCTTATTTAAAAGCTGGATCACAAGGCCTTTCATGTCATCTTCCTGGTTTAAAAGATAACCCAGTCTTGTAACGGTTGCCTTTACATAGCGGGAATGTTCCCGGTCAATGTTGGTAATGCGGTGCTCAATATCGTCAAAGCCACGCTCTAACTGATCCAACTTTTCAAAGATCACCTCTGATGGAGTGTTTTCTCCTACGCGGGCAAGCCAGTTCCCGTCTTCCCTCATAGAGCGGATGCAGGCTTTAATGTCCGTCTTATAAAGATAAAAGTTGTCAGATGTTTTTAAAATATGATACTTTTTATTGACGATCTCCTGTACATAGCCCTCTAAATGGTCTTTCAACAGTCCAGCATAGTCTTTCTGTGCCAACAGGTTTCCAAAGAAAGTATCCATGTTGTGTAAGAGATCTTGAAGGGATTTGTTTAACTTTCTTGTATTTACAATGGCAGTATCTAAAAGGCCAATACCGGAACGGCTGTCATTTTTTAAAGAGAACAAAATAGCATACACATTCTGGATGTAGATGTTTGTCTCATCCTCCTGCTCACTGGAAAGACGTGAAAATGCCTCTATCATCACCGCCGCATAGTCCGGTATGACAATGTTCACGGTCATGGCAGAATAATCGTCTACTTTCCGCAGCCAGCCAGTCTTTACTAACCAGTTTAACACACGGGTAGCAGGCGGTTCTAACTGGTCTTCTTCCTCTTCCAGTTCGTCCTGCCAGATCACACACCGTTTTTCGGCAAAATAGCTGCTTAAAAGCTGGATGCACATTTCACGGCTTAAAAAGTAATTGCTGTATTCATATTCTTCGTTGATCTTTAAAAGTGCTTCTATGTAGGTGGAGCGGTTTACAGAGCGGAATAAGCTCCAGAAACGTTCCGGTATTTCCTGCATCAAATTTGTTCTCAATCTGTTTTACTTCCCTTCTGGCTGCCGGGATCCCTGTTTATATAAACTGTCCCGTTTTACAGTTTCTTCGGTCAATCTCTTTACAATGCCCCAGGTATTATAGGATCCTGCTTCCATATCCGGGGTGATGCCTGCTTCTTTCAGCGCCCGGCCGGTCACAGGCCCGATGGCTAAAACAGCCGTATTTTCTGGCACTGTATACTCCTTAAAAAATGCTTTTACACCGGAGGCGCTGCCGAAAATAAGGTGGCTGCACTGGGATAATGTAGTTCTGTCAGAAAGAGACTTCCCTTCCACATGATACAGTGCAACATCTTCATAGAAGATCCCTGCTTTTTCAAGTGCCCTGTTTAAGTCTTTTGAGCCGTCCAGTGAACGCAGGATCAGCACCCGGTCGGAAGCCTCTAACTGCTTGATCAGGGTTTCTGCCAGGTCTGCGCTGCAATAGGTCTCAGGCATGAGATCTGCCTTAAATCCATGTTTTCTTAAGGCTTCTTTTGTAGCTTCTCCGATCACTGCAAAGCGCAGACTGCCTAAAAGCCGCAGATCGCCCTCTTCTTTTGTTAAAAATGTATCAAAAAACAGTTCCACACCATTGACGCTGGTAAATACCAGCCAGGTAAAGGCCGGTTTCTGCTGCAGCCGCTTTGTAAGACTGTTTTCTTCCAGCTTTTCCGGGATCACCTTCATTTCCATTACAGGAAAGGCTTTTGCTCCCTTTTCCCTTAAAGCATGTTCCAGTCTGCCTGTAAAAGAGGCAGTACCGGTAATGCCAATAGAAAGCCCGGTTAATGGTTTTGCAACTGCTGTTTCTGCTTTATCCGATGTTTTATCACTTAAAAGATCAAAGGCCGCTGTTTCCCCTACAACAATGATAGCCGGTGTTTTTATAGAAGCTTTTGCTGCCTGTTCATAAATGGTTTTAAGAGTGCCTCTTACAACGCGCTGACTGTCAAGGGAGCCGTCTTCGATCACGGCTGCCGGTGTATCAGCCGGTTTTCCGCCTTTTAGCAATCCTTCTGCAATGGCCTTTAAATTGTGAAGTCCCATAAGGAACACCAAGGTCCCTTCACAGGCCCCATAAGAAGCCAGTTCTTTTTCTGACTGGGCGCCTTTTAAAGTATGGCCGGTGATCACATGAAAGCTGCGGCTTACATTCCGGTGTGTTACAGGTATGCCTGCTAATTCTGGCACTGCCACGCAGGAGGTAATGCCGGGAACAATCTCCCAGCCGATCCCCTGTTTCCTTAAAGCCAGGATCTCCTCAGAACCGCGGCCAAAGACAAAGGAGTCACCGCCCTTTAAGCGGACGACTTTTAAACCTTCTTTTGCCAGGTTAATAAGCAGTTCATTGATCTGTTCCTGTTTCATGGAATGATGGCCGGACTGTTTGCCTACATACAGGATGCGGCAGTGAGAAGGAATCCAGGAAAGAAAGGCGGTAGATGCCAGATGATCATAAACTACAGCGTCACAGTTTTCCAGGATCTGCTTTCCCTTTAAGGTGATCAGCTGCGGGTCTCCGGGACCTGCACCGATGAGATATACAAAGCCTTTTTTCATCTTCTTCCCAGTCCTTTCCCAATCTCTTGTATCATCTGTTCTATTTCGTCTTTTTCACAGGAACCAGTCATACAGACATGTTTTACCTTTGTATCGTTTGTATCGGATAAACCGGCATCAGTGCCTGCAGCCCGAAGGACCAGTTTGCCCTCTTGTATTTTGGCATATACGCCAATGGGCTCATGGCAGCCTGCGTTCAAATAGGCCAGCACGCCCCGTTCTGCATCCAGACAGATATGGGCTTCTGGTACATCTATTTTTTCACAAAGTCGGGCTACTGGGCTGCCTGCTTTTGCTTCCACTGCCAAGATTCCCTGACCGCCCGCCGGGATAAACTGCTCTGGATCTAAAGGATGAAAACGAAGGTCATCATTTTCAGTGATCCCAAGCCTTGTAAGCCCCGCCTGGGCAAGGATAATGCCGTCATAAAGGCCGGTTTCTAATTTATTTAACCGGGTATGCACATTTCCGCGTAAAGTCTCAAAAACCAGTTCAGGAACCGGACCTGCGCCAGCGCTTTCCCACAGTTCCTTCCAGCATTCCTTAAAAAAGCACTGTCTTCGCGGGCTGGAAGTTCCTACAACAAAGCGTTCTCCCTTAAAAGAAGCCAGGTCTGTATCTTTTCTGGTAAGAAACACATCTCCCGGATACTCCCGCTTTGATACGGCTGCAATGCAAAGCCCATTTTCCAG
>CAVDQU010000004.1:1055-11263 GCA_963611035.1 Agathobaculum sp. | reverse complement strand
TTGCGCTGTGGACTGCCAGGTCGATCTGACCGTTTAAAAGAGCCTCTTCCAGTTCTGATACAAAAACTCCCTTTCCACCAAAGGCATGTAAAGGGCTTGTAAGATTTTTATCTCCCAGTGTATCCGAAGTAATGATCTCCGTTTTCAGATCCGGGTATGCCTCTTTTAAAAGGCGTTCTATCATATAAGTCTGTTCCAGTGCAAGTTCGCTCTTGCGGCTTCCAATCCGCAATGTATGTTCTGTCATATAAGTCCTCATTAAAAAGTTTTATATACATTCAAAAATCCATAATTTTTGTCATTCAAGGCTTTGATATTTCTGAATGATCTGCCTGATCTGGCTTTGATCCAGTTCCTTTTCCTGTTTCAACGCCAGTTCTGCCAGCTCTGTAAAAACAGCTCCTCTTTTACTGGAAGAATCCGAAAAAAGAGAAAAAATCTCATGGCGCAGGTCTCCCAGCTGCTTTGCGATCTCTTCTGTGTGCTCAGGAAGCACCTGACGGATCCGCTCTTTTAAAAGCCTGGTAAAAACAGGGCTTGCGCCGCCGCTGGAAATGGCAACATTCACCGGACCCTTTTGTATCATGGACGGGAAGATAAAGCTGCATTTATCCTTTACATCCACCACATTTACAGGTATCCGGTTTTCTTTGCAGTAAGCAGAGATCCGGCTGTTTAAAGTTTCATCTGATAAAGCGGCGATCACAAAGTCTGCGTCTTTTATATCATCCATGGAAAAAAGCCGTCTGTTTAGCTGCAGACGGCCCTGAGTGCGGGAAGCATCGTTTCCTAGAGCTTCCAGCTCAGCGTTAAATTCCCGTGAAATAACCCTGATACATACTCCAAAAGGAAGCAGGTCGCATACCTTCCGGTAGGCAACCTTTCCTCCTCCTGCAATGACACAAAGTTTTTCTTCAATATCCATATAGAAGGGAAAATATCCCATTAGTTATCCTCCAAAGGTGCATCGTCCTCTCCCTGCGGTTCTTCTGGATCTGTATCAGTATCAACCACATCAGCAGGCTCTTCTTGTACATCCTCTTCTTCCAGATAAGGTTCTATGGCATCCTCTTCCGCCTCTTCGATCTCTTCCTCATCTGGCTCTGGCAGAGGCCGTTCTCTTAAAGTGTTTTTACGCTCATTTACAAGGCGCTCAAACTCTTCCTCGCTGCATCCTATATCAGCCAGTCTCTTGCGGCGTTTCTCACGAAGGATGCGCATACGCTCTTCTTCTTTCTTTCTCTGGAGCATGATCCAGGAAATGATCAATACCACCAGAAGAATGGCCGCACCGATCCCTACAGCGATCCAGGTTCCCCTGGTCAGTTCTAAAGGTTTTTTATCTTTCTTTGCATCATTTACATCAGAAGGAGTACCGTTTGTATTGCTGTCTGTTGTATCGGTTCCTGTGGAAGCAATGCTTTCTGTCATTTCTGTATTTTCACTACTTTCCTCAGAAACGGCAGCGGCAGAAACGACTGTTTTGCTGTAGACCCAGGCAACACCGATCTGACGGTCATTGTATGTATAAATAATGCGACCTACAGCTCCCTCTGGATGACTTGCCGGTATTTCCGTCTGAAGATACTGGTCTGCATCGGAAAACTGGGCGTCATTTGGCAGTGTGATCACTGCTTTTTCATCTAAATACAGGTCAGATGGCTCATAAGACACATCGCCAATGGTCACAGGTTCATCTCCTGTAACATAGTTGGTCTCATTTTCTGCTACGGAAACATTTTTAAAACGGGCAAAACCAAACTCTAAAATGGTCTTTGTATCGGAATAATGAGTTCTCTGGGTACTTTTTAAAGTAACAGCGACCTGACGGCGGCCGTTCTGCTCTGCATAGGTAACTAAAGTCTGTCCTGCAAGGGAAGTATAACCCGTCTTTCCTGCAACAGCACTTGGATAATAATTTTCATCATCTGAATTATCCGTTACTACCAGCTTGTGCTCCATAGAATAAGTTCTGCCGTTTGGATTATTAATAGTAGGTGGCAGTGTGGCGCTGGTGGCAGAACAGATTTCAAGTAAAGTCTGGTTATTAAAAACAGCTGCTCCGATCTGGGCCATGTCGTAAGCAGAGGTAAGCTGCTCCGGATCATTTAACCCAGATGGATTTACAAAATGGCTTTCACGGCATCCCAAAGAAGCTGCCTTTTCATTCATCATGTCAGCGAAAGCTTCTCTGCTTCCTGCTACATGTTCTGCTAAGGCATTGGCAGCCTGGTTGGAAGACTGAAGGAGCATAACATACAGACAGTCTTTTACAGAAAGGACATCCCCTTCCTCTAACTGCAGCTTGTTCCCGCTTCCGTCCTCTACATTGTAAACAGCGTCATGGGAGAAAGTCACCTGATCGTCCATAGAGGCATTTTCCACCACTACTAAAGCTGTAAGCAGCTTTGTGATGCTGGCGGGATATTCCTGCACATGGATGTTCTGGGCAAATAAAACGGCCCCTGAGTCCATATCCATAACAATACCGGCCTCTGACTGACAGCCTGTATCAAGAGGCCAGTCCGGCTTCGCAAAAGCACATAAGGACATGGTAAAGAGACTGACAGCACAGGTAAGTGCCAGAAAGCCCATTCGTTTCAGCTGTTTTAACATTATTTTCTTCCTCCATCCTGTTTTTCAAGGCGCGTTTTTAAAAATTCCAGAGCTGCTAAGATCACACCGCCCAGAATAAAAAATCCAATATGGAATGTAGCGATGCTCATAGGCGGCTGGGGTACATCCAGAGTTGCCGGTCCCCGGACAATTGCATACAGCGAACCGATCATCAGGCCAAGGATCGCATATATATAGTCTGGGAGCGATACTTTTCCAGACAGGTTTTGATGACCTTAATAACACAGACGATCCCCGTAAGAACACCAAGTCCGAATATCACAAGAACAGGAAAATAGGACAGATTTAAATGCATAAACTGATGGATCGCATTAATTACAGGCACATAAAGCCCAAAGATCAAAAGCAAAGTAGAACCTGAGATCCCCGGAAGTACCATAGCGGTGATCGCGACCATAGCAGCAAAGAACAGATACAGGGCAAGTCCCACTGTCAGGTGCTCAAAATTGACACTGACTCCGTTTCCGCCTGCCGGATTAAAATAAGAAATGCAAAACACAAGTCCCATTCCGATCAGAGTAAATATAAGGAAACCGGCCTTTGCGCGTATACTGTCCCACTCTTCCTTTACAACCAGCGGAACAGCAAACAAAGTAAGGCCAAAGAATACAGAACTGATCTCATAGATGTGAATCTGAAACAAGGAAGAAAGAACCATAACAGAAGCGCCAAAGCCGATGACCCATCCGATTCCTAATTTAACAAGAAAAATAAGGGCAGCTTTGCGTTTTGCATTATCCTTTCCGATCATGTCATTTAAAGAATTGATAAATTCGTCATAAAAGCCAAGTAAAAAAGCAATGGTTCCTCCTGAAACACCCGGAACACTGTCCGCCAGTGCCATACAAAAACCCCTCACTGCATTTAACAACATAAAAATTCCTCCTGAAACATGTTGGTTAAAAAGCCCATATCTTTTGTCTTAAGAATAGCTTTCTGTGAACCATTATACATGAAACAGGAGGAAATTCAAGTAAAATGTGCTTTACCGGCCTGTTATGCGTTTGCCGGAAAGACTTTATCAGTCACCCTGAAGAGCATCGTATCCTTCTTCACCGGTACGTACCTTTACTACATTTTCCACATCATAGACAAAGATCTTGCCATCACCGATATGTCCGGTATAAAGGACTTTTTTAGCAAGTGCGATCACTTCTTCTACCGGTACCTTGCTTATTACGACTTCTAATTTGATCTTAGGAAGAAGGGCTGCTTCTTCTACTTTTATACCGCGGTAATAATTAGTATGGCCTTTCTGGGTTCCGCAGCCCATAACCTGGGTGATGGTCATGCCGGTTACCCCAAGACCGGTCAGAGCATCCTTTAAAGCTACAAAGCGGCTCTGGTTAAAGATCATAACTACCTTGGTCAGCTTCGCTGCAGATGTATTTCCCGAAACAGCTGTCTCAGCCTGTGGAAAATGTTCTACAGGAACGGACTTTTCAACGGACACAGGAGCAGCTGCCAAAGCCGGTGCTTCCTCTTTTCCGGTAAAAACTGCCGGCATAAAGTCTGCGTAGGAGCTTGCCAGGTTGTGCTCGGTTACGTCTAAGCCCTTGGTCTCCTCTTCTACACTTGCACGAAGGCCGATGGTATGCTTTAACAGGTTAAATACAATGATCATAGTAACAGATACCCAGATAATAACGGATACAACCCCTAAAAGCTGAACACCGAACATATGGAAACCGCCGCCGTAAAATACACCGTTTTCTTTATCAAAAAGACCGGTAAGAAGAGTTCCGGTAGCACCGCATAAGCAGTGAACGCCCACAGCACCTACAGGATCATCGATCTTTAATACCTGATCGATAAATTCAATACCGAAAACAACTACAAAAGCTGCGATCAGGCCGATAAAGAAAGCACCGGTAGGAGTTACTACATCACAGCCTGCTGTAACAGCTACCAGACCGGCTAAAGAACCGTTTAAGGTCATGGAAATATCCGGTTTCTTGTAGCGAATCCAGGTAATGATCATGGTTGCTACGGTAGCTACGGCTGCAGCCAGGTTAGTAGTTACGAAAATGTTGCCTGCAGAATAGATTGCTTCATCACTATCCATGGCTACTGTAGAGCAGCCGTTGAAACCAAACCAGCAGAACCAGAGGATAAATACGCCTAAAGCACCAAGAGTTAAGCTGTGTCCAAGGATGGCTTTTGGTTTTCCGTCTTTATCATATTTTCCGATTCTCGGTCCGAGGATCTTCGCACCGATCAGTGCTGCAACGCCGCCGCACATATGAACAGCGGTGGAACCTGCAAAATCATGGAAGCCTAACTGAGCCAGCCAGCCGCCGCCCCAGATCCAGTGACCGGAAATAGGATAAACAACTGCACTGATCACTGCACTGTAAATGCAGTAGGAAATAAATTTTGTACGTTCTGCCATAGCACCGGAAACAATGGTAGCTGCTGTGGCACAGAATACGGTCTGAAAGATCAGATACGCCGGAAGAGGTACACCGGCTGGAAGAATGGCACTATAGTCACCTCTTACAAAAGGATCAAAGCCGCCGATGAGAGCACTGTTTCCGGCGAACATGATGCCAAAACCTGTAAACCAGTAAAGGGGAGTTCCGATGGCAAAGTCCATAAGGTTCTTCATAATGATGTTGCCTGCATTTTTCGCCCTTGTAAAGCCGGTTTCCACCATGGCAAAACCTGCCTGCATGAAGAATACCAGTGCCGCGCCTACAAGGACCCAGATTGTGTTCACTGCTGAAAATTCCATAATATTTCCTCCTCATGATTTAAAATGCAAAAAGGCGCATTGCCTGCCGGTACCTGGCAAAGCAATGCACCTCTTTGTGCTCAGCTGTTCTTACGTAAAAACAGAAAAAGCACAGGTATTAAAGCACCTGCGCTTTCTATGTGGCTCATTATACGAGAGTAAAAATAGGTTGTCAACAGAAAATTAAATTTTTGTTAATAAAGCAGAAATTTTTTAAAAACTTTCTGAGCTCTTTGGCATTTTTACAGACGGCTGACCTTCTTCCATCTGGGAAGTTCTGCCTCATACCGTTCGTTGATCCAGTCTACCCCTTTTGCAATGCCGTCTGCATCAAAAGAACACTCTAAAAATTGTTTTTCTTCCTCTGGCGTACAGTCAAAACTGTAAGGCTCCGGCCACACGCTGACCCGCAGGACAGGGGCTTCTTCCCCCTCTTTTTCAAATTTTTCCATGCGAAAACGCATGCCTTTACAACTGCCGGTGTATTTTTCCTTTTTTAAGAAATTCACCGGCATAAAATCCTTTAACTGAAGCATAAAACGATCTCCCATAGACCTGGCCTAATCCCGGATCCATTATTCATGATAACTTAATTCCATTAAACTGGTCACGATCCTGGTACAGTCCTCATCAGAAACAGCAGCGGCAGTATACAAAGTATAACGTGTGCTTCCCCAGGACCAGGAGGCCAGCCTTCCGCCGCTTTGTGTGGTCTTTACCTGGGCTTCTCCTGCTGTATCCCCGGATTCCCAGCTTACAGTCAGAGTTTCATCTGTAAAACGCTCAAAAATGCCGGCGAAATCTTCCGCTGTGTTGGAAGCACGGTAGCAATAAGAAACACCATTTTCATCAAAAGTGATTTCGGCTACTTCCCCACTGATAATAGAAAAATGTTCGTTTTCACCGTCCGCCGGTGCAACCATATGGACGCCTATAGACTCAAACACCTGCTCATTTTCCACATCTTCGATTGGATTAGGAATAGAGGCAGTTTCCGCTTCTGTTTGGGCCACTGTTGTCTCCTGGGCAGTGGTCTCCTCCGGTTTAGATGAAGAACAGCCTGAAAGCTGAATAAGGGCAAGACCTGCTGCAAGGCTTACAGCCATCATATAATTTCTTTTTTTCACCTTTATCATCTCCTATTTATTGGATTTACGGTTGATAAATTCCGTTTTTGTCTTGGAATATACAAACTTCTGGCTGGCGTACAGTCCATAATAGCCAGATAATGCAAAGGAAACGGCAATGGCAATGGAGAAATATTCCATTCCCTCATAGCCAAACAGCTCCAATGCGATCACCAGAGAAGTGATGGGACAATTGGTCACACCGGCAAACAAAGCAGTCATACCGCAGGCGGCGCATAAAGAAGGTGCAAAACCGGTGATCTGACCGAATGCACAGCCAAAGGCAGCACCTACACACAAGGTAGGCACGATCTCACCGCCCTTAAAACCTGCACCAAGGGCAATGGCAGTAAAAAGCATTTTTAAGAAAAACGCCTCATATCCGATCTCTCCTTCCATGCTGCGCTCAATAAGGGGCATACTGCTTCCGCAATAATCCCTGGTGCCGATAAACAGCGTTAAAAGGATAAAAAGAGCACTGGCTGCCAGAATACGCACATAAGGGTTTGGAAGCAGTTTGCGGTAGGTGTGCTCTGCCCCATGGAGCATCAGGCAGAATACAATACTTACCACAGCACAAAGGGCGCTTAATAAGATGATCCAGCCCGCACTGGAAATATGGAGCTTCGGAACCATAAGTACCGTAAAATGCTCTCCTGCAAGGCCTAAGCATCTGGCGATCCCCACGCCGATAAAAGAGGAAAATATGCAGGGAACTAAAGCTGCGTAATATAAAACGCCGATACTGATCACTTCCAGAGAAAAAATGGCAGCTGCCACCGGTGTGCCGAACAGTGCGGAGAACACGGCACTCATGCCGCACATGATAGCGATCTTTTTGTCCTTTTCATCCAGGCGGATCAAATTGCCTATGAGATTTCCAAGGCTTCCGCCTAACTGAAGAGCTGCGCCCTCACGGCCGGATGAACCGCCTGCAATGTGGGTCAGTATAGTAGAAATAAAGATCAGCAGTCCTGTGGCCGGTGTTACAAGTTCATTGGAAGAAATGGCCTCAATGACCATATTGGTACCCCGGTTTCCCTCTTCGTGAAAGGTATGGTAAAGCCATACAATAAGCACACCGGAAACAGGAAGGAAGAAAAGCATCCATGGATGTGCTGTACGAAAACCGGTAGCAAAGGTAACTCCCATGGAAAACAGGCTTCCAATCAGGCCGCCGATACCGCCGATCAGCAGCGCGATCAGGCTCCATTTTACAAAATAGCGAAGATTGGCAGCTAAAGAAGCCCTTGCTTCATCAGCAGAATGATTCATTTGTATGTATCCCCCTAATAATACTAATAGTCTTCTGTAAATGACAGAAGCGCGTCTGACTTCCCTTTTCGTCCATCAGACACGCTTTTGATCCCCTAAGCAGCTTACATTTCGTTGTAAGCACCTTTAAATTTTACAAGTTTTGGACGATAGCCTGCATCTGTAAGAGCGGCAACGATCTGATTCTTGTGGTCGGTTCCGAATGCTTCCAAAGTGATACGCAACTCTACTGCAGCATTGCGGTTGATGCTGATAAACTGGTTGTGCTCCAGCTTGATGATATTGCCCTGCTCTTTTGCAAGAAGCTCTGCTACTTTTGCAAGCTCGCCTGGCTTGTCAGGAAGGAGAACAGATACGGTAAAGACTCTGTCTCTCTGGATCAGGCCGTGCTGAACGATAGAGGACATGGTGATCACGTCCATATTTCCGCCGCTTAAGATAGAAACCACCTTTTTCTTCTGTACATTTAAGTGCTTTAAAGCAGCTACTGTCAGAAGACCGGAGTTTTCAACGATCATCTTGTGGTTTTCTACCATATCCAGGAAAGCAACGATCAGTTCGCTGTCTTCAATGGTGATGATATCATCCACATTCTGCTGGATGTATGGGAACAGCTTCTCACCAGGACGCTTTACAGCAGTACCATCTGCAATGGTATTTACCTGAGGAAGAGTTAATACATGGCCCTCTTTTAAGGATTCCTGCATGCAGTTAGCGCCTGCAGGCTCTACACCGATGACTTTGATCTTCGGATTTAACAGCTTTGCCAGAGTGGAAACACCGGTGCAAAGGCCGCCGCCGCCAATCGGTACTAAAATATAATCTACCGTAGGAAGTTCCTTGATGATCTCCATAGCGATGGATCCCTGACCGGTTGCTACTGCCAGGTCATCAAATGGGTGTACGAAAGTATAGCCGTGCTCATCTGCCAGTTTGTAAGCATAAGCACATGCCTCATCAAATACGTCACCTGCAAGAACAACTTCTGCACCGTATCCCTTGGTGCGGTTTACCTTGATCAGAGGAGTTGTGGTGGGCATAACCACGGTTGCCTTAACACCAGCCAGCTTTGCTGCATAAGCAACGCCCTGTGCATGGTTTCCTGCAGAGGCTGTGATCAGGCCCTTTGCCTTCTCTTCTTCGGTCAGTGTGCTGATCTTATAATAAGCACCTCTTACCTTATAAGCACCGGTATACTGCATATTCTCCGGCTTAAAGTATACTTTATTTCCGGTCTGTGCGGAAAAATATTCGCTGTAGATCAGCTTGGTTTCCAGAGTGACCTCTTTGACGATTTCAGAGGCCTCTTCAAATTTTTCTAATGTGAGTTCTTCCATGTTAGCCATCTCCTAAAATTGATTATCAGGTATAACTATAACACTTTATCCCGTTAAATTCAAGTTGCAGTTCAGGCCTGTACATGAAACAGTGCGTTGACAAAATCGTTTGCGTCAAATTTCTGCAGGTCATCGATCTTCTCACCGATACCAATGTATTTAACCGGGATACCCAGTTCAGACTGGATCGCAACGGCAATACCGCCCTTTGCAGTACCATCAAGCTTGGTAAGGATGATACCTGTAATATCAGCTACTTCCATAAACTGCTTTGCCTGTGCAAGTGCATTCTGGCCGGTGGTTCCGTCTAAAACGACCAAAGTCTCACGGTAAGCATCCGGATATTCTTTGTCGATGATACGGTTGATCTTCTTTAACTCTTCCATCAGGTTCTTCTTATTATGAAGACGGCCTGCTGTATCGCAGATCAGTACATCTGCCTTTCTGGACTTTGCAGCAGCCACTGCGTCGTAGATAACAGCGGCTGGGTCAGACCCTTCCTGCTGTGCGATAATATCAACACCGGCTCTGGTGGACCATTCTGTCAGCTGTTCGATGGCAGCTGCACGGAAAGTATCAGCAGCTGCCAGAATAACCTTCTTGCCCTGATCCTTTAACTGACCAGCCAGTTTTCCTACAGAAGTAGTCTTTCCAACACCGTTGACACCGATCACCAGGACAACGGATTTTCTGTTTTCAAATTCGTAGGCATTTTCACCCAGATCCATCTGGGACTTGATGCTGTTGATCAGAAGTTCTTTGCACTGTTCTGGATCCTTGATGTGCTGTTCTTTTACTTTATTTCTCAGATCTTCTACAATAGCCATGGTAGTCTGGATGCCCAGATCTCCCATGATCAGAGTTTCTTCGATCTCTTCATAAAAATCATCATCAATAGCGGAAAATCCGCTGAAAATAGAATCGATCCCGGATACGATATTGTTTCGGGTCTTTGTAAGTCCTTCTACCAGTCGGCCAAAAAAGCCTTTCTTTCCTTCTGCCATAGGTAGTCCCTCCTTTTCAATATTCATGTCTATTATACACTATTTTGTCAGGCTGTCTTCTATGAGATTTACAGAAACAAGGGTGGAAACGCCC
>CAVDQU010000004.1:0-1045 GCA_963611035.1 Agathobaculum sp. | reverse complement strand
CTTTTCCTGCATGGTGATACCGTAAAGTCGGTCTGCAGCCATCATGGTCCCTCGTCTGTGGGTGATCACAATGAACTGGGTATTTTTTGTCAGCTTGTGCAGATATCCGGCAAAGCGGTCTACGTTTGAGTCATCTAAGGCCGCCTCGATCTCGTCAAGGAGACAGAACGGAGACGGTTTTAAGTTCTGGATGGCAAATAACAGGGAAATGGCTGTCAGTGCCTTTTCACCACCGGAAAGCTGCATCATGTTCTGAAGCTTTTTGCCAGGCGGTTGTGCAATGATCTGGATGCCTGCTTCCAGGATATCTTCCCCTTCCATCAGCTCCAGAGTGCCCCGGCCGCCGCCGAACAGCTCCTTAAACACCTTGTCAAACTCAGCACGGATCTCACGGAATTTTTCATCGAACTGACGGCGCATACCTGTATCCAGTTCTTCAATGATCTTTTCCAGCTCCGCCTGTGCATTTACCAGATCTTCATGCTGGGTACGCATAAATTCGTATCGCTCTGATACTTCCTTGTAGTCTTCAATGGCATTTACATTGATATTTCCAAGGGCTTTTATCTTTCCCTTTAACTCCTCGATCCGTCTGCGGATCTCAGGAAGAGAGGTAAATTCTTCTTTTTTAAGCTCCTTTGCCTGGCTTAAGGTCATTTCATACTCAGACCACATATAAGCAGCCAGACTTTCCAGATGCTCTTCTAATTTTTCCGCTTGGGCCTGTACACGGAATAAGTCTTTATCCAGATCAGAAAGACGGGTGGATATCTCTTCTCTTGTCTGGAACAGGTTCTTCTGCTGTTTGGAAACAGCTTCTTTTTCTTCAGATATCTTTTGGATCGCCTCTTCTAACTGGCTGTTGTCTTCGCTCCTTGTCTGGATCTGTTCCTGTATTGCTCGGATCTGGGCTTCTTTTTCTTCAATGGCGCTTCTGGAGTCCTTTTTGTCTTCTTCTAAAGCAGCATCTTCTTCTTTTAACTTACGGATCTCGCCGTTTACCCGCTTTTCATTTTCACTGGTAAATGCAAGCTGCTGGTCTAAG
>CAVDQU010000003.1:0-42703 GCA_963611035.1 Agathobaculum sp. | reverse complement strand
ATATGGTATTTGTTCAGCTTGGATTTACGGAGCTTATACAGGAAATCCTGGCAACTATATTTAATAAAATATTTGCCCCGTACTTAAAGAAGGCACTGCTGGCAGTATTCCATCTTATATGGTCTCTGTTTCAGAATTTCCTTGGGGAATTCCTGCTGACCTCCTTTACCATGTGGCTGTCCTTTGTAGATTATGTGTCATCTTTGTATGATATACTCACCGGAGTGGAAACAGTAGCGTATGGTGAGGAAGAGGGGCTGACCCTATTGCAGGCTCTGTTTCGGATCGACACCATCGGAAGGGCATTTATCATTTTGACAGCAGCAGCGATCATCCTGGCATTCGGGTTTTCCATCGTTTCGGTAGCCCGTTCCATGGCTGATTCCGCTATGGAGAATAAACAGCCCATCAGCGTAGTGCTGCGCTGGGCGTTGAAATCGGCTCTTAGCTTTGCAATGGTCCCCCTGCTATGCCTGTTTATGCTTCACTTCACAAAAAGCATATTTACCGTATTCAGTCAAATCGAATATACGGATTCCAGAGAAGGTTCCCACGGTGTTGCCATTGTAGGAACGACACCGGGAGATATATTGTTTGTGACCATGGTGCAGGACGCTATCGTGGTGCCGGATGAATTTGATAAGGATGCAACCCGTGCTGACTATATCCAGCAGCGTCTTGATTATTACCTGACAGAGCTGGGAGATGTGGCTGCAGAGCAGTTCTCCTACCGGAATATCGATCAGGTACTGGAAGATGTGGATGCATCCAAAGTAAATTATGTTCTTGCTTTTGCCAGCGTGTGTTGTCTGCTGATATTGATGCTGATGTCAGCGATCATGCTGGTGCGGCGAATGATCGAGCTGCTGGTGCTTTATCTGGTTTCACCATTTTTTGCAGCTACTATCGCATTAGATGGCGGTGGGGTGTTTAAAAAATGGAAGGATATGTTTATCGGCAAGTTTTTTGCCGGAGCAGGAACCATGATCTCCATGAAGCTGTTTTTGATCGTACTGCCTCTTTTAGCATCCGACCGTATTCACTATTCCGCTGACAAGATGATGAATCAGATCATCACCATCTTGTTTGTGTTAGGAGGTGCCTGGGCCGTTTATAACGCAAGTATTACATTAGGACGGGTTCTGGATCCGGACAGTGCTCAGGAAGAAGAATCTCAGAGAAGAGATACGCTCAACTTCATCAAGGGAAGATGGAGCAAGATGCGCCAGGGCGCCCAGCAGGGTCAGATGAACCAGATGCAGCAGCAAATGCAGCAGATGCAGCAAGGCGGACAGGGCGGCAACAACGGACAAGGACAAGGATAAGGAGGAATAAGGATTATGAATATGGCTTATCTGGGCTTTTGGAGCGATCCGGTCGGATGGGTAATGGAAAAGATCATGGATCCTGTGTTCAATTTTGTAGGCGGACTGCTGAATACGGCTTTTACCTGGCTGTTCCGCACCATCCTTACACCGATCTTGAAAAATGTCCTGATCCCTCTTTCTATCGAGATCGCAAAGCTGATACTGGAGGCATTATCCGGTGTATTCTACGGTCTGATGGCAGAGGTGTGGAGGTTTTTAGACTCCATGGAACAGGCCTATAATATATTTATCGGAATTGATCCGGTTACGATCACAACGGGAGAAAAAACCTCGGATCCTATGACGCTTCTGGAGGCTCTCTACAGTATACAGACGATTCGGAATGCATTCTGGTACATATTTGTTGTGGCACTGGTCATGTTGTTCATGTTTACCATCTATTCGGTGGCCAAGTCCATCTTTGACCTGGAAACAGAAAAACCACATACAGTATCCCATGTGATGAATTCCTTTCTGCGTGCCTGTGTTCAGTTTCTCATTGTGCCGCTGTTTGTATTGTTTATGATACGGTTCAGCGGTGTGCTGGTAACTACGCTGGATAACGCGGTGAAGGAAACGGGAAGCAGTGCCAATGCAACTATCGGTTCCACGCTCTTTGTCATAAGCTCGCTGGATGCCAGTACAAAGTCAGAGTACAATATATCCACGGCCAGTGCTGAGATGAAAACGAAGCTGGGGATCGAGGATGATGCCCGCAGGGATTATTATACAAACGGAAGCAAAAAACATCCGGAAAAAACATACTGGAACACGGAACAGGTAGAGGAAGATTTCGTTTATTCTAAATTTGATTTCATCGTAGGATTTGGAGTAGGTGCCTTTGTTTTTATCGTTATGGTAAGCAACAGCGTTGTATTCATCCAAAGAATCTTCGATATGCTGCTATTGTATCTGGCGGCACCGTTTTTCGTCTCAACCATGCCGTTGGATGACGGCGAACGCTTTAAAAGGTGGCGGGAGCTTTTTCTTGGAAAATCCATCTCAGGTTTGGGCGGTATCGTAGCGATGAAGCTGTATCTGCTGATCGTACCCATTGTCATCAGCGGAAACATCACATTTACCAGTCTTGCGTCAGAAAGCACAGAAACCACCTATGTGCTGAAAATACTCTTCCTTCTTGGAGGTGCCTGGGCTGCGACAAAGAGCGGCTCCATGGTTACCGGACTGATCAGCTCAGCTGCAGGATCATCGGAAAACCAGGCTGCATCTGTGGGTACCGATCTCGCTATCAGCGCATTGTCTTATGCCTATGATTATGCGAAAAAGGGATTAAACCAGGCAGCGAATGCAAAGGCAGGCGGTCCCAATGAAACGGAGGATGATGAGGAAGAAGAAGGAGGAACCGGTGGAGGAACCGGCGGCGCAGATGATGCTGTGGGTGAAAACGACAGCGGTAAGATACCGGGACTTTCTTCTAACAACGGAAGTCAGTTAGATACCATAGATGAAGCAGCAGAAGAGGATGAAGAGGATGCTGAGGAAGAAGAGGCTGCCGGAGATGGCGTAGGAGATGCTATAGAAGAGGCAGCAGAAGACGAAGAAGAAGACGGCGAAGAAGACGGTGAGGACTCAAATGCTGACAATGTACCGGAAGCATTGACGGATGACGAACCGGAAGAAGAAGCCGAGGACGAACCGGATGAAGCAGGAGCAGATGAACCGGAGGATGGCGCAGCAGAAGGCGCCGACGAGGGAGCAGAGGATGCTTCCGGTGCCGACGAAGGCGGAGCAGGAAATTCCGGATCTGGAGCTTCGGGAGCAGGCGCTTCCCCATCACCGTTCTTTAGTCCGAAGAGCAACCCAAGCAACCTGAAAGCGATGCCGGGCAAGATAGCAGCTGCAGAACGTCAGCGCAGAAATGCCCAGGTAGAGAGGGAAAAGGCAGCTCTCCCGGCACAGAAGACAAAGCGTTTCCTGGGCATGACCTTCAAGACAGACCGAAACGGCAAATACCATCTGAATGTGAATATGGGTAGCCTGTACTCCCATACTTACGGAGCAGACGGCAGCGAGACTGTAAAGATTATGGGCTTAGAGGTGCGTGCAAACCACAGGGGTGAAGTAGATAAGGCTTCATTTTTGGGTATTGGCAGAACCGTAGACAACATGGGTAATGTTCATGCAGACATCAGCATCGGCAACGTAATACAGCGCCATGTATCAGCAGACGGAAGCAGCAGCGCTTCCTACGTAGGCGGAGCTTTCGGACGTTCCTATGATTCCGACGGCAATCTGACCGGCACAAGGAACTTTGGTGTAGAACGTCAGAAAAATACAGTAACAGGCGAGATGTATACACGCAGAAATCCATGGACCGGACTGGAAAAGGTTCAGGACAAGTCCGGAAATGTTCATGTGAAGTCTCACTACGGCAAGCACTATAAACGGGATAAGGCCGGAAATTACAGCTTCAGCCATGGCTGGGGTGTAAGCCAGAAGAACATGGTTAATGAAGAAGGCAAGTCTGAGTGTGTAAGCCGCAGCTTCCTTGGTATCCCGATTTATGAGGCAACCTCCAAGCGGGAAAGACTGTCCGCTCTGGATATCAACAAGCCGAAGGAAAAGAAAGATAAAAAGTGATCATAAATTGCAATAACAAAAAAGTGTAATGTAAACGAAGATCAGAGGAAAGGGAAAAGATGAGGATAATACCGAAAAAAACAAAGGTCAATCTGGAATTTTTTAAAGGCGTAGAGATACCGGATCTGATCGTGGGACTGATCGGCGGAGGCGTCATCATGGCAGTACTCCTTTCCGATCTTCCCTTCAGGATCTGGATCTGTTCGTTCTTCTTAGTCGTTACCTTTATTCTGCTGGTACCGATCGACGATCAAAAGACCTATGTGATCCTGCTCCATGCAGTAGCCTTTGCCGTAAGGCAGCGAAAATTTACAAGAGGAGTTACTCCGGCACCGGCCGGAAAGAAGCACAAGCCGGAAACCTGGGATCTGGTCCCCTTTACCGGGATCGACGGACAGTTTATTGAATATGGGGGCAAGTATTACGGAATTGTGGTCCATATCCCGTCCATCGAATTTAGGTTCATGGACCGGGAAACCCAGAACAGCCTGATCGACCGCACCTACGGAGCGCTGCTTCGTACCATAGCTATGGGCGAAACAGCGATCATGGTGAAGGTGGACCGGCCTATGGTCTATGATGATTATGTCCGCACAGAGAATAAAAAACTGGAGCAGTTAAAGGAAGCGTATCTGAACGGCCTTCTTACAGAAGAGGAGCTGACAGACCGTGTAGGGATCCTTCAGGACCGTCTGGACCAGCTGAAACAGATCAATGAAAAAGATCTGGTCTATGTGCCTTTCCATTATCTGGTATTCTGCAATCAGGATAAGGCACAGATCTTGAATCAGGCGAAGGAGACCGTCAGAGCCTTTGGCAAACGGGAGATCCGGTGTGATATTCTAAAAGGCCCGGATCTGGCAGTATTTTTGAAATATAATTTTACGCAGAAGTTTAACGAGAGAGAAGTAAAGAACCTGAAACCGGATCAGTACATGGACTGGATCGTTCCGAAGAATCTGGAATTTACCGGAAGGACGGTTAAGATCGATGACCTGATCACCCACAATTTAAGGATCAGTGATTATCCGGTATCAGTTCCCAATGCCTGGGGTGCTACTCTTTTCAATACCATGAGTACCAAGGTAGTCATGAAAATGACCCCAAGGGATCGTTACCGCTCCATCCGTCAGATCGACCGTGCCATTGACGAACTGAGGGAACAGGGATCGAATACAGGAAGAACCAGCCGTATCCTGGAGCTGAATGAGCATGTAAAGACCTTACAGGAGCTTTTGCGGATGCTTCAGGGAGATAATGAAATGCTCTTTGATGTAAATACCTACATCACCGTATTTGATTATGAGCTGAGCAATGCCATGGCATCCGGAAAGAAACTGGACAAAAATGAGAAAAAGGAGCTGGCAGCCCGCTCTTTAAAGAAAAAGATCCGCAGACAGTGTTCAGAGGAAGGATTTAAAACACAGGATAATCTGACCATGCAGTATGAAGCCTACGGAGCCAGCATGATCTCCTCATGGGATCCATTTTCGGCTTACAGCCGAGGGATCCATTCTGGTTCCATTGCGGCGGCTTATCCTTATGTATACAATAACCTTTGTGATCCGGGCGGTATCTGTATCGGAAAAACCGGCGGCATACCGGTGTTTATCAATTTTTTCCTGAGAAACAGGGAACGTGTCAACAGTAACGCGGTTATCATTGGTAAGAGTGGTAGTGGTAAGTCTTATGCCACCAAGACGATCCTGACCCAGCTGGCGGCAGAAGACAGCAAGATCTTTATCCTGGATCCGGAGAATGAATATACCTTAATGGCGAAAAACTTTAACGGTAAGATCATAGATGTAGGAAGCGCAACCCAGGGACGTTTAAATCCTTTCCATATCATCACCAACCTGTCCGACGATGAAGAAAACGACACAGAGCAGGGGGAAGATACAGAGAGCGTTACCACCAGCTTTTACGTACACTTACAGTTTTTGGAAGAATTTTACCGGCAGATCCTTCCGGGTATCGAGTCCGATCCTCTGGAGTATCTGAATAACCTGACGGTGCGCATGTATGAGGAAAAGGGAATTGATGCAACCACGGATCTGAGCAAGCTGACACCGGCAGATTTCCCTACCTTTGACGATCTGTATGATAAGATCTTAAATGACTATCAAAAGGCAAGCGGTGAATATGCCAAGAACAATCTCCGTGTGCTGATCAGCTATATTTCAAAGTTCTCCTCCGGAGGACGAAATGCGGCGCTGTGGAACGGAGAAGCAACCATCTCTACGAAAGAGAACTTTATTGTATTTAACTTCCAGTCTCTGCTGGCCAATAAGAATAACACCATTGCCAATGCGCAGATGCTTCTGGTCCTGAAATGGCTGGATAATGAGATCATTAAAAACCGTGATTATAACATGATGTACCATGCGGACCGCAAGATCATCATTGTCATTGATGAGGCTCACGTATTTATCGACAGTAAATACCCCATTGCACTGGACTTTATGTACCAGCTGGCAAAACGTATCCGTAAATACAATGGTATGCAGATCATCATCACACAGAATATCAAGGACTTTGTGGGCTCGGAAGAGTTGGAGAGAAAGTCCACGGCAATCATCAATGCCAGCCAGTATTCCTTCATATTCCCGCTGGCACCAAATGATATGAATGACCTGTGCAAGCTGTATGAAAAATCAGGTGCATTGAACAAACGGGAGCAATACGATATCATCAACAACGGACGAGGCCGTGCCTTTGTTATGACCTCACCCACCATGCGTACCTGCGTGGATATCCAGACCACAAAGAGCATTGAAAAGCTGTTTACGATGTAGGAGGCAGAGAGACAAAATGAAAAAAAGAATGAAAATAAGAGCATTGCTGATATTTGGCGTGATCGCAGCTCTGTCCGGAACAGCCGGATGTGGGAAAAAAGACAGTGACCAGACCGCAGATATCCAGAAAAGCGGCACCTTACGGGTTGCTATTACCACAGGCAGAAGCCGTCTTGCCTGGGTGGATGATACAGACGGAAGCTATCAGGGAATGGAACCGGGAATCGCATCTACCATTGCAAAGGGCTTTGGTATCGAGGTATCCTTTGTACCTGTAGAAAGCGGCCGCCCGCTGACAGAGGTTTTAGAGCAGGGGGAAGCAGATATGGCCATCGGATCCATTACCGATGACGGCACTTTAAGTGAAAAATTCGGAATGACCACACCGTATGCCTACGGTTATCTGTGTGCCGTTACCTCCAGAGGTAATTATATTAACAGTATTGCTGCTTTAAATGACAGTAAGATCGGGATTTCTTCCAATGTATCCTCTTCCAGCCTGTTAAAGCTGAATGAGGCGAAGACAGCGGGAGAAACGACCTATTCCGAGACAGACGGGCGCAAGGCACTGGAAAACGGCGCCATTGAAGCCTATATCTGTTATGAGGATGAAGCCGTTTCTATGATCGAGGACGAGGCGATCTTTCAGGCACAGACTTTGACGGATACAGATCCGGAAGGCTTTGTAGCGATCACCAAAAAAGAAAATAAGGGATTGTTAGAAGGAATGGAAGCCCTTACGCAGGCATATCTTGATGCACTGGAAAAGAATGATACGGCTGAACAGACTTCAGCAGAGTAAAAGAGAAAGAGGTGATGGGACATGGCATATTTTGACAGCCCGAAAAACAGGGCACTGTGGGAGGTAGAGCTGACCAAGCTTCGAGAGGAAAAAGAGCTCAGGAGTACGGGAAAAAGCAGCAAGACCAGGTCGGCAGATAAAAATACGTCGACTGATCTGAAAAAATCTGCGGATCGGCCAACCAGAGTGCGCACCTCATATAAAGAACTGGTAGAAGAGGCAAGACAGGAACATCTGGCAAAAAACGGCGGAAGAGAACCGAAAAGTTTTGTCTATGCCAACGAAAGGAACCTGCAAAAGGACGATCTGGCAAAGACACCCAAGATTCCCGGAAAGGTAAAGTGATAAGGTAGGATAATGAAGAGATTGATCAGAACCCTTCTGGCATGTGGGCTTGCTGTGGCGTTTCCGCTTTCAGCCTACGCTATGTCAGACAATGGAGATAGTCTTACAGCAGAGGATTTTGCTGATGAGACCGAGTTAGACTGGTCAGAGTATGATCCTGACACTTCCGGTTCACTGACCAGAGAAGAAATAAAGCAGCTTCAGGACCTGATTGCAGCAGGAGGTTCCAATCTGGATTTTGAGGAAGTAAAAGATGTAGAACTTACCTTTGATCAGGAAGCCAACCGGTATCAGTATACATTTCCAAACAAGTATCAGATGGAGGTCAGCGTTCCAAACGGTGCCATTACCTCCGGACCGGTGATCTTACAGGCGCCCAAGGAAAGTACTGATATTACGGTGATGAAGGATAACGAGACTTATGATCCGGGCAACAGCTATTATTTTTCCCAGCCGGGAAATTATGAGCTGGAAATGCTGTGCAGCCCTCAGGATTATTCCAACGATAACCTGGTGATCTACCAATACCATTTTACCTTTCAGATCTTAAAAGACGGATACAGCCGTCAAAACTTCCTGGTGGCACCGGACGGATACCAGATCGGGCACATTACCAGAGATGGTCAGCCGGTCAAGATCACAAATCCGGTATGTATGAACCTGTCCGAGGATGGAAATTATCAGATCCGTTTTTCGGCAGAAGGACTTCCGGATTACCGTATATCTTTCTTAAAAGACACCGTTGCACCGACTTTGACTTTTTCAAAATCCATTGTGGGAGGCGCTTTGAAGCTTCCGGTCTCTTTTGAGAAAGCTCAGGCAGACAGTCAGGTGACTGTTTACCGGGATGGAAGTGAGGTGCAGCTGGCAGAGCAGACCTTAAAGCAAGGGGGCTGGTACCTGATCAGCGTTTCAGATAAAGCCGGAAACAGCCGCAGTTATCATTTTTTTGTAAAGCAGACCTATCATTTGTTTAATAAGCATCTGGTAACGCTTCTTGCAGTTGTGCTCATAGGGATCCTGCTGACCGGCGCAGGAAGCCTGCAGTTTCGCAGGAGATCCTAGGATATCGTTTCATAATAACGGGCATATGCTCGTTTATCAGACAAAGAAAAAAGACTTAAACATGGTCTATATTCAACTTGCTCCGGCAGGTTTTTATAAATATAGAAGAAAATAAAAAGGAGGAAACCGTATGTATCTCATGTTATTAACCTCAAGTAACCCATTTGCAGAGGCAGCAGTTCCGATCATCAAATTGCTGAATATGGTCCTTGGACCGGCAATCGCAATCGTTGCTGCACTGGGCGCCGTTTGGTGCGTCATTCTTGGAGTGAAGCTGGCAAAGGCTGATGAACCGCAGGAGAAAGAAAAAGCAAAAAGCTCTTTACGTAATGCAGTGATCGGCTATCTGCTGATCTTCATCTTGATCGTTGTGCTTCGCTTATCCTTAAAGCCAATGATCAGCTGGGTAAATGAATCTTCTAAAGATTCACCGTATAACTATACGATCTCAACCCCGGAAACAAAGTAAATGTGCAGGATATGGGATGGCTGTCGCAAAACGGATCAAATGTTTTGTGACGGCCTCTCTGAAAAGGACAGGAATTTTTCCTGTCTTTTTCAGAGATAGAGACATATCGTGTAACTATAAAAGTGCAGAACAATTGCCATATCGTTTAGACGTTTAGAAAATAGAGGAGGTTGATGCATATGAAGAAAATCTGGAACAGGAACCGGATCAGGATGGGTGCAGTTTCTTTGCTGCTTGCCGGTCTGATGTCATCAGAAGTGTTTGCGGCTAATCCCAACTGGTATCAGGACAGTCTGGGATGGCATTATTACAAAACCAATACCCAGTTTGCAAAGGATGAATGGATCAGCGTAGACGGAACATGGTACCGCTTTGACTCCCGGGGCGTGATGCAGACCGGTTGGGTAAAAACAGGTGATACCTACTATTACTGCCTTGCAGACGGCAGTATGGCCACCGGTTATGTGGAAGTAAACGGAAACACCTATTATTTACAGTCAGACGGCAGCTGTCTCATAAACGGTGTGACCCCGGATTTTTATGTAACAGACAGCAATGGTGTCCTTCAGACAGACTACCGTGTGATCGCCGGTGTAAAGGTGCAGAAGCCCCATTTGTTTGTACGGCAGGACTCTTCCGCTATGTCCGGGTGGTCTGCGATCATGGGGGCTGTGCAATCAGTAGGACGTATTGCCTATGAGCAGACAGGCGGAGCCAGAACCTTTCATGTATATCAGGATAAGATCTCCTGGTGTTCCTTAAGCGGCTCATCGGAAACAGAGCTTTTATCACTGGAAAAGGTAAGCGGAAGCGGCGGCTATCAGATCCGGATCAAAACAGTCCTTGATAACAGCAGTACAGATGCCTCAAAGGGGGAAACCTACGATCCTCAGGTACTCCGTTTGTTCTGTTACGGGATCAGCAGCACAGCAGCTCGGTTAGATGATGCGATCAATTCCAGTTTTACAGGGAAAAATCCTTATAAGGTCCAGAACGGACAGTGGTTTGATGTGGGAGACTGCCGGATTTTGTTCTCTCCGGAAGAAGGCGCAGGCTGCTATGAGATACAGCCCCTATGACTTTAATGAAAAAGGAATGATGAATGATGCTAAAACGAGTGTTAAGCGGGATACTGGCGGTGGCGCTTTCCATCAGCCTGTGCGGATGTAATTCTGTATTCGGCGGAAGGAGCAGCAAAGCGAAAACAGTGGCCACCAGTTCCAATGCCGCCTTCGTTTATGATAAAGAAAAAGGGGAGTATGTCCAGCGTGAAACCTATAACATTGAAGAAATGACAGGGGAAGATGCGGCAAGCACACTGGATGAAGAATATGAAAAAGAAATGCCGTCCGATGTGAAGGGTGCCATGACCGAAAATCAGGCGGAAGATCACGCGGAGCTTTGGAAGGTAGAGGGAACATCTGCCTTTTTCATACCGGATTATCACTCAACAAAAGCAGAAGATCTGAAGGATTTTGTGATTCTTGATCTTGTGGATAACGGAAATACGGTGATCTACAGCTATGAGACGGTCTTTTACGGAAAAGATACACTGGATCTTTTAAGCGGCCTAAGCTATACCGGAACAGCACCGGAGCATGAGCATATTAACTGGACCATTCCGGAAGGGAAAGAAGAGGACAGCAGCTACAAACCCAAATCAAACTGGGAAGTTTACTGTCTGATCCGCTACAACACCATCACCCGCCAGTATGCGATCCTGGATGTCCGCCTGGGCAAAGATACCAGTGCATCCTATGATGACTCGGAATATTCGGCTGTCCGCAAGCTGTATGAAAGCTATCTGCCGGGAAATCAGCGCCTTTTCTGCGGTAAAGTAAAGGATAAGAACAAGCGGTACGGCACAGAATATCTTTACTACAGCATGTATGATATGAAGTATACGCTGCTGGATGGCAATGGAAAACCCGTAAAACAGCTGGATGCTTCGTCTATGATCTTTGCAAGTATTCTGGATTATTTTAACCGTAAGTTTAATTGGGTCAATACAGACGATCAGGAAGAGATACAGAAACAGGTGGATACCAGCAAAATGACCTATTCCGTTGCCAGTGTTTCTATGAACGGAAATTCCACCCTTTTGATCGGGCTGAATGTTTCGCTGGACTCTACAAATGAAGAGGAAGTTCCTTATTCGCTGCTTTGCTGCTTTCGAATGTATTCCCCGGACAGTACCGGCAACGGGATTCAGTTCAGCTCCACGAATGAGATGGCAAACCAGCAGGTCTTTATATGGGAGTCGTCTGCTTATTCCTACGAAGAGACACTGCAGGAGCTTCCAAACTTCTTTACCTGGTTTAAACTGGATTCGGGAGACGGTAAGACCAGTTCCTATGATTATCGCCTTTGTGCGGTAAAGGTCCGTAAGAACAACGTACTGGAAAATGATACCAATATGGGATATTTCAGTCGTCTTTTCCAGCGTTACTTTGATAAATATAAGGAAAAAAATACGGAACAGGAAGATGATTATAACTGGAAAAAGGCATTTCAGGAATTGTGCGGCGGTTATTGGGATGAACCGGTAGAACGGACGGTGCCGGCAGGTGAAAACGGATCGAAGAGTGAAGGCACGCCAATCGAATTGGAAGAGGGATCAGCCAGCGACGAAGTTGAAACAAAATACAGGATTTTGATGAATAATATTGCCAGACCGGTTGCTGTAAACGGTGATAACTATCAGTACCTGCTGAATCAGCATGAAACAAAGGGCAATATCCTGTTTTCCATCTATGACCGCACCGGGTCAAAGACTTCCGCCGATGCAGGCATGGGATCTACTATTTATCGTAACAATTGGGCAAAGCTTGAAAGCTACAACATTACATACAGGACAGCGAAAAGAACCCGCACAGATAAAGATGGAAAGGCAATAGAAGAAACCGAACAATTTGTGGACACGGTTGAGATCAAACTGATGGATAACGGGGCTTCTGCAGAACGCTTCGATACCATGGAACTGGAGGACGGAAAGAATCTGGTACAGACTCCGGAAGGGGATACGGTATACTATCAGGTCAAGTCCGGTGAGGATGATGATCCTACGACGACGATCTGGATGCCGGATTATACAGACAGCAACCATGGTATTATCCGGATTTCCGACTTAAGCAGCGGTATGAAGGTTCTTTCTGAGAAAACAGGAGACGGAACAGATTGGGTGGTGGCAGTAACCGGTGATCAGGCGATCTGGGTTTATCAGTGTAAACAGACCGGTTCCGGATCCGGCACCAGCTACAGTGTCAGCGGTCCTGTTAAGATCCCTTATACCATGGCTATCACCCCCAAGACGGAGATCGGTACCACCACCAAGGTTGAATATACGGATGAGAAAGGAAATAAGGTAAGTACAGATGTAGGGCAGAAAGCAACTCTCACCGGAAGAAATGCCATTGATTACGAAGATGACGGCAGCTACCGGTTTACAACCTTACAAAGCGGTATTATCATCTATGACCCTCAGAAGAACAAGAGCATGGTCGTTGACAGGAACCAGTATTATGCTTCCTGGAAAATGGCAGATGGAAGTTATACAGCCATCGGATTTAAAACACAGAACCAGGATGCCGGATTTGAGGATATCATGAAGGCGAAGATCTACCATGGCTTAAATATCAGTGAGGAAGAAAAGCTTCTGACCACACTGCAGGAGCGTCTTAAGGTGGATCTGGAGATGCAGAAGCGTTTCCTGAAACAGCCGGATGGCTGGAAAGAAGTATGTAAAGAGTACCAGTTTAACCCGGACACCAGCAAGGAAAAGAAGATCGAGGCCTATGCAAAGGAAACCTATGCCATTTACAATGCCTATGACACGGCGCTGGAAACCTTCTGGAAGCTGGTAAAGATCAAGCCTACCGATGAGCAGAAGACCGAGTTGGAGGAACAGTTCCTTCACTGTGAATCACGGACGGCCATGGACCGGCTGATCAAGGACACGCTCAGCGAGTATGTGAAGACACAGGAGACGAAAGCGGCTTCTACAGAAACAGCCCGGGCTAAGGGTGAGGTGGAAGACGGCTGGATCCAAAAGGTGAAAAAGTCTCAGAAAGAGGCTTTGGAAAAGCAGGAACGTGAAAAATATATCAGACAGAATACAGATGACAGTGCAGACATTGACTATAGAAATACACTGGATCAGATGGTAGAGGCAGCGAAAAATAAAAGGACAGTCTGGGAGCGGTAGAGAATGATAAGAACTTGTTCCCTGTTTTGTCCTACACTTGTCCCACAGGAACTGATATAATGAAACCAGAACGAAGATATTAGAAAAAAAACAGCTTCTTCAGAATCAGAATACAGGAACAGAAAGATTCCGAGAGAGCATAATGGCAATACGGAGGAAATAAAGTGGAGGAATTGGTAACGCAGGCAGTCATATTTGCGGCACAGGCTCATAATGGTATGCAGCGCAGACAGGAGAATACCCCCTATATCCTGCATCCGGCAGAGGTAGCCGCTATTGTTGGTTCCATAACAGATAAACAGGAGGTGATCGCAGCGGCGCTTCTTCATGACGTAGTAGAAGATGCGGGAGTGCCGATGGAAGAGATCCGGACACGGTTTGGAAACCGGGTGGCAGAGCTGGTGGCTTCGGAGACAGAAAATAAAAGAGACGGCATTCCGGCCGAAGAAACCTGGAAGATCCGCAAGCAGGAAGGACTGCAGATCGTGGCAGAGACAAAAGACCGGGATATTAAGATCCTTTATCTGGGGGACAAGCTTGCAAATATCCGTTCTCTTTATTGCCAGTGGCGCAGAAAAGGCCATGCAATCTGGCAGAATTTCAATCAAAAAGACCCCAGAGAACAGGCATGGCTGTTTCGGGGTATGGCAGAGAATTTAAAAGAACTTTCAGATACACCTGCATGGCAGGAATTTCACCGATTGATTGAGATCATTTTTGAGGAGGTATAATGGGATGGAACAGATCAACTACACTGTAAAGAATGGAATACTGACGATTTTTCCGGGTAAACGGATCGATGCATCCAATGCACCCCAGGTGGAAAACGAGATTCAGAAGGCTCGTGAGGAGGCACAGGGGCTTCCGATCATCATAGATGCTGAAAAGCTGGAATACATCTCCAGTGCAGGTCTTCGTGTCCTGCTGCGTCTGAGAAAGGAAACATCAGAGCTTACCATGATCAATGTATCATTGGAGGTTTATGAGATCCTGGATATGACCGGTTTTACAGAAATGATCCATGTGAAAAAGGCATACCGCCATTTCAATGTAGATGGCTGTGAGCTGATTGGAAAAGGTGCCAATGGTGCCGTTTACCGTTATGATGCAGAAACCATTATCAAGGTCTATTTTAATCCCAACGCACTTCCTGAGATCCAGAGGGAGCGGGAACTGGCAAGGACCGCACTGGTACTTGGCATCAACACGGCGATCCCTTATGACGTGGTTCTGATCGGAGAAAATTACGGCACCGTTATGGAGCTGCTGGAGGCGGAGCCTCTTTCTAAGCTGATCATCAGGGATCCGGAGCATCTGGAGCTGCCTTTAAAATACTATACAGATATGTTAAAGCAGATCCACAGCACCCAGGTAAAGCCGGGAGAAATGCCGGATATGAAGGAAGTGGCTCTTAACTGGGCAGCTTTTGACAAGGAGCATTTACCGGAAGAGATCGGAGAGAAGTTATACAACATGGTAAATGCAGTACCGGATCAGCATACCATGATGCACGGAGATTATCACACCAATAACCTTATGGTACGTGACGGTGAAGCACTGCTGATCGATATGGATACACTTTGTATGGGACATCCTATTTTTGAACTTGGTTCCATGTTCAATTCCTTTGTAGGATTTGCAGAGCTGGACCATGATGTGATCCCGAACTTCCTGGGCTTTTCTTTTGAAACCTCTAAAACCTTCTGGCGCAGGGCACTGGCTCTGTATCTGGGAACACAGGAGAAGGAAAGACTGGATGAGGTAGAAAACAAGGCAAAGATCATTGGCTATATGCGCCTTCTGCGCCGTACCATCCGCCGGGATATGCCGAACCGGGAACAGCTGATCGCATATTATAAAGAACAGCTGATCCGACTGGTACCGACCGTAGATACACTGACTTTTTAGGAAACTCATCGGGAAGATTACTTAAGTGAGGAGAGTGTGTTATGAGATATTCAATTCCAAAGGATAAAGAAACACAGGATCAGGAGTGGAAGCAGATATTGCGTTCGCTGACCGGAGCAGAGGCCCGCACCGCCGATCAGGCTTTAAAGTTCATCATGGATCAGGCAAACGGCACAGAATCCTATGATCCGGATAAAAGCTACCGCAAGCTGTACGGATTTTATACTCAGCTGGGATTAGAACCGGAACATAAGATAGATTCGTTCTTTAAAGAAAATGAAAGAAGTCTGGAAAACTTCCGCAAGGAACTAGAGAAATTCTGGAGAGTACTGGAGATCCATTCCCTGAATACCGGATTAAGCTTACAGGATGACTATGGGAATATAAAGGCAGCTCCGGCTAAATATGATCAGATGCTTCAGGAAGCAGAAAACCGTGAACAGAGACCGGGAGGTATGCGGGAAGTGGAACCGGAAGATGCACCGGAACAGACATGGGACGATGGTGCTCTTCCGTTGGTAAATAAGAAATCTCCTTATTACGCAGCGGTAGCCGGTACTGTTTATGAAGAGATGTATGATCTGTGGCAGACCATACAAAAGAACGGGTATTTCAGGCAGAAGGGAGATCAGCTCCTGAAAGAGGATATGGAACAGCTCTTATCCAAGATGCAGCTTCATTATATCCGTCATAACCGTTCAGGAAGCTATCTACCTATGACAGAGAAAGAGCATAAGGAGCTGCAGAATCTCCATGGAGAATGTATAAAGGATCTAAGCAGATTTTCGATTACAGAGGCTCTGAAACCGACTTGTGAGATATTGAATACCCTTCTGGTTCAGAACAAAAATCAGTTAGACGGCCTTTCACCGGATCAGCTTCCGCCTCTTGCAGGAGTGCTTCGGGGAACGAAACCTGCTTCCGTCGAGTTTAATAACCGCAACAAGAAAAAAATCGGCGGTGCTATGAGCAGCCGTGAGGCAGTGGAATATACAGATGAAAACGGGATCCGTCATCGTGGTTTCTTCACACCGGAGGTGGAAGAAAAATCAGAAGTGGAAGATGCAAAAAAGCTGTTTTTAAAATATAAACAGAAATGTCCGCAATATGCGTCAATCCTTAATAATCTGTTTACAAAAAAATATGAAGACTTTAGAGTAGTGGCATTCTATACAATGGTGGGAACAGAGCCGGAAAAAGGTTCTAAAGACCCTTTGAATCAGTACATAAATGTGCAAAGATGGATTCCTGTTCAGGCAAAGAAAGACCTTGTATTTAATAGAATGCTCAGAAATCTGGCAATCGAAGTGGGAAAAAACGTGAACCGACATGGCATATTGGAAAAAACAGGCATGGGCACCGGGGACAAGATCGCCGGCCGTGCCTGCGCCATGAGTGATGTTGCCAGAGCATTGGGATTTCCGCAGCTGCTGGTTGAAAGTAAAAGGATCACGGTAAAAGACGGAAACAAAGAAATAAAGGGAGTTATGACAGAAGCGGCCGGGCTGGATACGGCGGACTTTGGCTATATGTTATATACGGATCCATTTTATACAAAAATGGACCGGGAACAGCTTAACTCAAAAGAAATGCTCAGCTCTCTGGCAGACCTTCAGATCCTGGATTATCTGTGCGGAAATACAGACCGTCATGCAAATAACTTTTTCTTAAAGCAGGATTTTTCGGATCCGAAGCATCCAAAGCTTTTGGGAGTTCTGGGAATTGATAATGACAATTCCTTCGGAGCAATCGAAGAAGGCGGTGTGCAGCAATTAGCCCATCAGTCAGATTTGCAGATCATCACCCCGAAAATGGCGGATGCCATCGAAAAAATGACTCCGGAAGATCTTTCCAACCTTTTAAAGCCTTATGAATTCAAAAAAGAGCAGATGGATGCGGCCAAAACCCGGTTAGAAAATCTGAAGGCTATGATCAAGGAGGGAAAAAAAGATACCAAATTACAGATCAGCGCCAACGGAAAAATCCAGAATAAGGCATCCTCGATCCACATTGTACAGGATAACGAATGGGAAAAACTGGATCTGGAAAAGCTGACCCCGGAAATCATTTATAAGAAGGATAAAGACGGAAAGATTACGAAAGATGAAAAAGGAAATCCCATTGTAGACAAATATCCTGTGAATATTTTTACAATGGCACAAAGTGACTATGATATTCATCACGAGGCAGAAAAAGACAGAAAAGCAGCAGACTATCGAAAAGTGCCATATTCTTTGGGACCCAACAAAGGAAAAGCTCCGATCCAATACAATGAGCAGAAGCAAAAAGAACCGGAAAAACAACCGGCACCGGAGCTTGACTATATAGCACTGGATACGTTCCATCAGCAGGAAGTCGAAAGATTCAAAGAGATTAAGCAGCGTATGTATGATAACGGTGGAGATCGCATGAATAAACGCAGTGGTGAGTTTAAGGAAATGTGGTCGGCTCTGGACAAGTATATCACAAGCTATGAAACACTGCATGATATCTTAATGGAAGATACCCGTGTTAAGCCCGAAGACATTGTGGACGAAAAAAAAGTTCTTACGGCCGAACAAAAAGCTGCTAAGGCCGAATTACAAACCTGGAGAAAAGGAATTGCGAAGGAAAGAAAGCTGGAAGCCTTCTACAGAGAGATGGAAAAGGCAAAGAAAGATCTGGATCAGAAGATCGATGCCTATCATAATCGGTACCGCCGTCGCATTTCAACCAGGAATCAGAACCGAATTGATGCCGCTGCGCAGCTGAAAAGCATTCTGGCAGAAAAAACCACCAGCCGGACCATCTATGAGCAATATCAGGCAAGTAAAAAAAGTGACGATACCATTCAAAATACAGCGCAGCAGATCACAAATATGGAAAACCAGATCTATGGAAAGATGCGGTTTACATTATATGATAATCTGAAAAAACATTCTGCGGATGATCCGATCCGGGCACTGGGCACCAAGGCTTTGGAAGCTCAGCAGCGTCTGTGGAATTACAGTATGAACGGTCTGGATCAGGGAAATGTTTCCGTGAAAAGACCGGAGAAAAAGGCTGAGATGACAGAAGAGCAATACCAAAGGGAACGGATGCCTTTTGAAAAATTACAGAAGGCGATTCAGGAGGAAAAGAATAAAAATCCGAATATCGACCAGGTACAGAAGGATTTAAAAACCCTTGCTCTTTACACAAGCCAGTTGGCAGAGTCAGGAGTTCTGCCGAAGGCCACTGCAAATGAATTTTCAAATATGATCGAAAGTATCCAGAAGGTCGATAAAAACGCGATCAATCGTATTGGGGAGATCGATGAAAATGCAATAAAGGCGATCCCGTCCCGTGAAATCCGCGGAGTACTCCATACACTTTATCAAAATGAGTTGACGATCGCTCAGGAGCCGGAAAAGAAGATGGAGAAAAATCCGGAGAATGGAAAAAAATCATTGATCCAGGGAAAAAATAAGTAAGATCATCACGCACAACAGAAAGGGGGAGCAGCTATGCCGGATGAAGGAAGAAAACAGACTATAGACGAGACTTTTGATGCGGACCGAGAACGAGATCAGATCCGAAAAATCGGGGAAGGCATGAACCGTCTGGCAGCTCATTGGGCGTATCTGGGAGATTTCAGAGGGGGAAGAAGCTCCAGAGAATTCTGGACAGCCAAGCACCGCCTTCAAAGGTTGTGCGGTGTGCAGGAAGCCGGAGATGAACCGGATTTTGCCGAGAGTATGCAGGATCGATCTTTACAAAGTCTGGAAAAATCCGTAGATGCGACTCTGGGGGCCATGAAAGCCTATGAAGAACGGCATAGCACCTTTTTCGGTTTTCTGGCAAGACTGTTCAATCTGGTCAGCTATGCCCGGATGCAGGATACGGAAATTGCAATAAGAAGACTGCAGGAGATGAAAAACAGCATCGTCAGGCTGCGGACTCATGGAGAAGAGCTGAATGTTCCTTCTGCTGACAATACAGAGAAGGAAAACCAGATAGCGGACGAAGAAAAGACGGCGGAGAAGTCTGCTGAGAAGACAGCTGAAAAAACCGCCCAAAAGACTGCCGAGAAAGCCGCCAAAAAGACAGCTGAAAAGACGGCCGAGAAAACCACCGAAAAGACGGTTGAAAAGCCTGCTGAAAAAACTGAGGAAAAACCTGCAAAGAAAACCGCGGAAAAAGTCTCTGAAGAACAGCCCGAACCACCGGAAGTGTCCTACGAACCTGCTTATGATGAAAAGCGGGAGCTTGCGTTTCGGAATATGGAAGCGTCGGAGCGCTCTCCCCTTAAGACACAACAGGGACAGGAAGAGTTCTTTCAGGGATATGAAGAATTTACCGTTAAACATCCGGATCAGCTGGATGCGTTTAATTCCAATGATATTCAGGTATTGAAAAAGCTGAGTCAGGACCTTGGAAAAGACGTTCCGGGACTAGATGCGTATCTGGAACGCCGTATGAAAAACCTGCAAAAGATCGATCAGCTGGAGAAAAAATCGGAGCAGAATTTCAAACAGAGACAGACCCATGAACCGCTGATTGAGAAAAAAAATGGTGAGACAACAACGGTGATCTTACCGGATGTGACGCAGCCGCAGCTGCAGCATACGTTGTGCGGCTGCTGGTCCGTAGCTCTGTCGACCATGCTTCGCCAGAAGGGAGTGGAGATCGATCAGGAAACCATCCGTGCTTTCCGCCCGGACAAAAAAATCTGTTCTGCAAACGATCTTCAAGCTGTAAACGGTGACAGATGTAATGCCATCGATCTGTCCCGTGAGCTGATCATGAAGGTGGTTCCGGATACTGCTTTAAATTCCGTTCAGACGGAAGTCAGTCACTATAATCTGGACGCATCCTTTAAACCCTGGGATCCGCAGCAAAAGATGGAGAAACGCAACGAATTCAAGGAAAAGATGCGGGCGGTACTGAAACGGAGTCTGGAAACAGACAAAGGATCTCTGGCGATTCTGATGAAGGATCATTATCAGACGGTCTATGGCTATGAAAAGGTGGAAAAGGATGGCAAAGAAGAGGAATATGTATACATCCATGACCCCAATGATCCAAATAAGACGAGGGTGACATTAGACGAACTGGCAGAATCCGGATATAAAGTGGAAAAGGATCGGGAAAATACAGAAAGCAAAGGAAGTATCATATCTGAGACCTATTCCTTTGATGCCCAGTGGCTTCAGGATCTGACCAATGCCAAGGGCGAGCTTACTCTTGATGCCGGTCTTGAGGGTAAGGGCGTAACCTACAAGGATCATGAACTGAAATGTGATAAACTGATGCCATATGCCAATCAGGCAGATGCCAATGCCAACTGGAAGGCACTGAACAGTCAGATGGGTCAGGATATCAGCATGAAGACATATCTTCCTGCAACGGTCAAAAACCTTGCAAAGAACCGGGTTTTAGACCCGGTCAAGCCATCGGAGCTTACCCATCGTGAAAAAAAGCTTACAGGCTCGGAACCCAGAAAACACACGATGCAGAAGGAAGCCTCCGGTCTGTCAGAAGTGAAAAAGCCGGAAGATTTAAGAAAGCGTCCACCGGTGAAATAAATGTTCTCTCGAAAGTGCAGGAAAGACTCCGAGAGGACATATAAACGTTTTTTCGGAGAATGAATATGAAGTTTGATACACGGGATAAAAAACCCCATATCTGGAATATAGCGATCCTTGCAGCCGTCACAGGGGCTCTTCTTGCAGCCCTTGGGACTGCCGGATCAAAGGAACATGTGCTGCCGATCAGTATGATCCTGGCGGCTTTTTTCCTTGTTACAATCTTTTTATTACTAAAGGCATTTAGAGAGCAGCTGCGTTACAATCCCTATTCCTATAATACGGTCTATTATATGGGATTTGCCCTGTTCCTTGTCTCTGTCCTCATGGATCATACAAGGCTGTTGATCCATCTGGTATACAATGTGCAGCCGGAAGAACGAAATGTAAGTCAGATCATCGCCCTGTTACGAACATCTGCAAGAACCTATATGCTGATCACAAGCCCTTTTGTATTGTTTATTTCTGTTTCTCTTTGCGTTTCCAATATTGCCCTGATCCGGCATGAGGGAAAGCGGTTTGTAAATATTCTGGGGATCTTGCTGGCGTTTTTACTGACGGGCGGGGAGGTATTTATGATCCTGACAGACAGCAGTCTGGCCGGATATATCCATTTCCCACGGCTTCATGAACTGGTAGTCAACCTTTTTACAGCCGGATATCTGTATTTTGAATGTATGATGATCGGCCTGATGATCGCAAACCGGATCACCTCCCGGTATCAGCCGGAGTATGATAAAGATTATCTGATCATCTTAGGCTGCGGGATCCGAAAAGACGGAACTCCCTGTCCGCTTTTACAGGGGCGGATCGACCGGGCCATTGCATTCCGAAATGATCAGCTGAAAAAGACAGGAAAAGATCTGATCTTTGTAACCTCCGGAGGACAGGGGGGCAATGAGGTCATATCCGAAAGTGAGTCCATGAAACGCTATCTCATAGGCAAAGGGATCCCTGAAGACCGCATCCTGAAGGAGGACCGTTCTGTGAATACCTACGAAAATATGAAATTTTCCAAAGCGAAGATCTTAGAACAGACTTCCGGTGCAAAGATCGCATTTTCTACCAGCAACTACCATGTATTTCGCAGCGGACTTTTTGCCAGACGGGTAAAAATGCGGGCTGTGGGTATGGGAGCAGACTCTAAATGGTACTTCTGGCCCAACGCTCTTGTTCGGGAGTTTATAGGGCTGCTTACGGAACACAGGGGAAAGCAGGTGCTGATCCTTACCGGACTGGTAATGATCCATACGGTGCTTACATTTATGGGATAAAAAAGAGATAAGAATGTTTTTTTGTCCCACACTTGTCCTATATAGTATGGTATGATAAGGTTGTCCGAAGGATAAAGGAGCAATAAAACAGATTATGATCTTATATTAAGGTGGATCAGGAAAAGGAAGGCTGATGGATTATGGAATTGGAAGAGTTACGGGAACTGTGGGAAGAACTTAGAGAGCAATATCAGCAGGACTTTGGAATCCAACTGATATCATTAGAAAACATGCTGTCGGTATATGTGTATTACAAGAGTAAGAATCATAGTGGCTGTTCAATGACAACACTGATTAATGAAACTACTCCCAGCAGCAAACATGCGTCCACACTGAAATCTTACATTAAGAAAGCAAAAGGAATTAAGCCGTCGAATCTGAACAGTGCCTTTGAACCTGCTCTGACTGACTGGCATAATTCTCTAAGTCAGGATGATATAAATAAATATGTAGAAAAAGGGAAGGATACATATAACGATTATCAAAAGATCCAGAAAGAATACCTGAGGACCGGTGAGGAAAATCCCAACCGTCAGAAGATAGATCTTCAGAAACTTCAGGAACTGGAGAAAAATGAAGCAAACAAAGAGGAACAAATCGAAGTAAACGAAGGAGAGCAAATCGAGGCAAACAAAGAAGATCACATCGAAGAGAAGAAGGAAGTTGTCGAAGAGATACGCAAAGAAGCAGATCAAGAGGACATTGCAATTCTCATGGAAGAGCCGGAAGCAGAAAAAGTAGAAAAAGCTTTGCCGGAGCAGCTGCCGCAGGAAAAGGAAGAACCAAAAGCTCAGGAGCAGCCGGTAGAAAGGGAACAGATCGATCCCTTAAGACAGTCTATTCTGGATGCATTTGATGCGATCCGGGATACAAAGGTCAGCCGGTTTGGAACCAAACACGGAAAAGAATTTGATGCAGTCTGGGATGCAGTAAATGAATATGAGGCCGCGGTCTATGAGGCAAGCCTTAACAAGCAGGAGATCGCTCAGGATGTAGGCGCAAGACTTTACGGTGCATGTAAAAACTATCTGTTGCTCCATTTACAGACGAAAAAAGGGTTACAGAGCATTGACGGACAGGGAACCGAGGATGGACGCCTTCGCAAACAGGCGATCGTCCGTATGCTTGAGATCATGGAAACAGGGAATGGCCTTCCGGAATTTTGCTGGGCTGCAGCTCGATATGCAGCCGATCAGACAGATAACAGAAAAAAGATCTCCCTGGATTTTGACCAGCTAAAAAGAAGTCTGGCAGAAGGCTCCAAAATTCGTGATGTACCTCTTGAACAGAGGAATTATGCAGAGTTGGAACAGAGAATAGCAGAACGAAAGTTTCAAAGACAAACAGAAGCAGCGGATTTTTCTGCTTTGTCTGTGAAAGAGAGAAAGAAGCAGCGGGAAAAGAACGGGAAACAGGAATTTTATCAGGGATACCGTGCTTTCCTGAATCAATATCCGTTACTGGAAAAGGAAGTAATGATCAAACGGATCAATTCCAATAAGATCTCTGTGCTGAAGAATATGAAAAAAGAATTTGGCAAAGACGATGAAAAATTAAAGAAATATCTGGAGCATCGTATCCAGAATCTGCAGATCATAAAACGGACGGCTGACCGGGCAGAAAAGAATCTGGAAAACAGAAAAACAGAAGAACCGGAGATCATCAGGAGAGACGACGACAGTATTTCCCGCATTATGATGAAGAATGTAGAACAGCCTATGATGCAGAAAACCTCCAATGGATGCTGGGCTGTGGCCTTATCTTCTCTCTTGAAATACCGTGGGGTAGATCTGGATCAGACCGCGATCCGCTCCTACCGTCCTAAGAGAGATCTTGCTTTTGCCAACAGTGACAGTGCCAACAATATTGCAAATTATACCGATCTGATCCAGAAAGTCATCCCCAATGCAGCTGTCAATGAGATAGAGGTTTACCAGCAGAACTTAGATGGTGTGAAATGGACCGACGAAAAGAAGGCAGAAGAAAAAGAAACGGTAAAGCAGAAGCTGAAAACAGCTCTTTTGTCGGCTATGGATTCAGACAAAGGTCCGGTGGCATTTCTCTGCGGTAATCACTACAGGACCGTTCTGGGCTTGGAAGAAAGAGAGATAGACGGAGTAAAAACAGACTGCGTAACCATGTACGATCCTTTACGGGCAGAGAAGGTGACTTTGACTCTGGATCGGCTGGCCGAGCAAAGCTATCTGCCGGGAAAGATGGAAAAGGGAACAGATGCAAAGGGAAATTCCATGGACAACTGGATGGGAGAAGGTTTTTCCTTTACCATGCAGTGGCTGAAAGATCTGACTGACAGCAAAGGAAATCTCTTACCGGATCCAAAGCTGGAATCGAAGGGTGTTGCATATGATCAGGACGGAAATTTAACAACAAATAGAAACGCAGTCAATAAAACCGCAAGCACGTCTGATTACAAGGCAGTAAGCTGGAGGCTGAATGAAGATATGGACGTTCGGACCTATCTTCCGGCAAAGATGACTCTGCTGCAGAAAAAAGCAGAAAAAGAAGAAAAAGAAGTAAAAGCAGACAAAGAGAGAATTCCAAACTTTCTGGGAGAGGAACCTAAAAACATCAAACGAAGCACTACAGGATCGCAAAATGGAAGGAAGCTGTCCATTGACGGCCCGGTACACAAAAAATAAATCTGTTATAGTAGGAGGAATGTAAGATGAAGAGAAAATATATGACATGGATGATTGCAGCAGCAGTAGCAGGTAACCTGCTCACAGGCTGCGGACAGGCAGCAGAGAAAAAAGCAGAGGAGACGACAGCCGGCTCATCCGCACAGGAAACAACACAGGAAACGACAACTCAGGAAACAGATGCAAAGGAGGAGGAAACCGAAGCAGCTGGGGATTTTATCCCGGCTGATTTCATTCAGGAACAGACGAATGTGGACACCTTTGACAGCTACAATGATATCATCAGCTGCCTCAGTGGTGAAAACGAAGGCTTTGCCTACATCCAGCTTACCGGCTCCACTTCCTATGTGCTGGCTGTATCCGATCATGTATCAGCAGAATACGGCACTGCTACAGAAGCTTCTTTCTATGCATACAATAAGGAAGACAAGCTGGTGAATGTAGGCCTTGCTTTTGGTGACGAAAACCACCCCCTGCGCTGCGATGACAGCACTTTATATGCATGCACCGATACGGAGTACGGAGAAATGCAGATCAATGCAGACTCCAACGGGCTTACCTATACAAGATGTATGGACAAAAACCAGTCAGAAGACTCTAAAATAACTTACAGCGGATTTGTACGTGAGGCAGCAGAAGGGGACAGCACAGAGGACAACAGCATTGAGACAGAGGAGCAGTTTAACGCTCTCTTTGATAAACTTTTCGATGTACCGGCCATTTCCTTTACGAGAGCGGCTTATGCCTCCTATGATGAGATCATTGCGCAGCTTCCGGTGGATGCCGGTTATGCTTATATCAACCTGAACGGCTATGAGGGCGATATCCTTGCTACCTGCACCAGCACCTACGAGGATAATGGTGTCCACTGCGGAATCGATGCCACCCTTTACGTGGAAAACAACGGGAAGGCAGAGCTTCTTGCATCCATCCAGACAGGTGGTACGGCTTATCCGGTAACAGTAGACGGAGGTATCCTTTACTATAACACCCCTCGCCAGTATGCAGAGGAAGATGTTACAACCAATGCAGAGGGCAGATATCAGTTAAACGATGTGAAATATGCATCTGTTTCCTATGATGACAAAGGGGAAGCAAGCTTTGAAACAAAGGGTGCCATTTCCGCTTCTGATATCACCAGCGAAGATGATTTCCATGCTCTCTACGAAGAAAGTGAAGGAAAAACTCCGGTTGATTTTACGGTAATAAAGGAATAAAGAAACTATGGATAAAATAAATTGCATGGGAAATACAGAGCAGCAGCTGCAGGAAAGCAATAAAAAGCTGGAAGAGATGCATGATATCCTTTCTGCTTCCAAGATGGGTACCTGGCATATAGAATTTATAGAAGGTCAGGCACCTACCATGGAAGTGGATGATCTGATGAGGGAGCTTCTGGGCATAAAAAACCAGGAGCTGTCCCCGGAAGAGACCTATGACGCCTGGTTTTCCCATATTGTTCCTTCCGAAGTTCCCTCAGTGCTGGAATCCGTCCGGCAGATGGAACAGGGATTGCATTCGGAGAATACCTATCTCTGGGAACATCCTGTTTTAGGAATACGCTATGTGCGCTGCGGCGGTACTGCAAAAGCGGTGCCGGGGGGATATATCCTCAGCGGTTATCATTACGACGTAGATGCAATCGTTAAGGAGCAAAAGCGGCAGGAAAAGATCCTGAAAGATACTCTTGCCATGGAAAAGCAGCATTCAGAGGTGATCTCCTCCTTGTCAACCATCTACTCCACGATCTTCATTGCAGATCTGGACACCCATCAATATATGGTGTTAAATAGTGTTGCCCTGATGGGATCTGTAGCCGGGGTCGGCGGCAATTTTGATGATGTAGAGGAAGATATCCTGAATGCATTTATGGCACCGGATATGCGGGATGACATGCGGGCTTTTCTGGACTTTAATACTCTGTCAGACCGCATGAAAAATACAAATACCATTGTAACGGAGTACCGCAACCCGGAAGGCAGATGGTTTCAGGCGCGTATAATCGTAAAGAACCGGGACGAGTCCGGAAAGGTACAGAAGGTCCTTTATGTGGCGAGGGATTTTACAGAAGAAAAGCAACAGGAGCTGGCACAGGAGGAAGCACTTAAAAACGCATTGATCTCAGCAAGACAGGCAAACCGGGCAAAAACCTCTTTTCTCAGCAATATGTCCCATGACATCCGTACTCCTATGAATGCCATCATCGGTTTTGCTGCACTGGCCCAGGCTCATATTGAAAATCAGAGCCTAGTACAGGACTACTTAAGAAAAATCCATATTTCCGGTTCGCATCTTCTCAGTCTGATCAATGAGATACTGGACATAAGCAGGATCGAAAGCGGCAATGTAAAGCTGGAGGAGAATGTGGTACATATCCCGGATGTGCTGAATGATCTGCGCACCATTATCCAGGGACAGATCGTTGCGAAACAGCAAAATCTCTACATCGACACACTGGATGTAAAAAATGAGGATGTATTTACAGACAAGCTCCGCTTAAACCAGATCCTTTTAAATATTGTCAGCAATGCCATTAAGTACACAGGTCCCGGCGGAGATATTAACATCCGGATCATGGAAAAGCCCTGTGACCGAGAAGACTACGGAACCTATGTATTCAGTGTCAGGGATACCGGTATGGGAATGTCACCGGAATTTGTCGGCCATGTTTTTGATACCTTTTCCAGAGAAAGCACCTCCACCATCAGCGGGATCCAGGGAACCGGGCTTGGCATGTCCATTACCAAAAATATCGTTGATATGATGCACGGAACCATCACCGTGGAAAGTGAGCCGGGAAAAGGCTCTGAATTTGTGGTCACTGTAGATTTTAAACTGGCACAGCAGGCTCCGGCCTGCCACTCGATTCCCCAGATGCAGGGCGCCAGAGTCCTGATCGTAGATGACGATATAAATACCTGCCAGAGCGTAGGAAGGATGCTGCGGGACATCGAGATGCGCCCGGACTGGTCTACCTCCGGAAGAGAGGCAGTGATCCGTGCAAAAGAAGCCTATGAATTTAAAGATGAGTACAAAGCGTATATTGTAGATTATATGATACCGGATATGAACGGGATTGAAACGGTCCGCCAGATCCGGAAAGTGATCGGAAATGAGGTTCCCATCATTATCCTGACAGCCTATGACTGGTCTGACTTTGAGGAAGAAGCCAGAGAAGCCGGTGTAACGGCCTTTGTTGCAAAACCGATCTTTAAATCGGAATTATGGTCTGTTTTAACCAATGCAGGTGAAAATCCCGATGAAGACCGGAAAAAGGGAACTTTTGATTACAGCGGAAAAAGGGTTCTTCTGGTAGAGGATAATGCATTAAACCGTGAGATCGCCACCACTATTTTACAGGACGCAGGCTTTCAGGTAGATGCAGCAGTGGATGGCACAGAAGCGGTAAGCATTATGGATCAGGTGGATGAAGACCGGTATGATCTGATCTTCATGGATATCCAGATGCCAAAGATGGATGGCTATATGGCCACCCGTGAGATCCGCACCCTGCAAAACAATAAAAAAGCCAATATACCGATCGTTGCCATGACGGCCAATGCATTTGACGAAGACCGGAAAAAGTCATTTGAAGCCGGAATGAACGCCCATATTGCAAAGCCCATTGATATGCAGACCATCGCCAGGACGTTAGATAAGATCTTTGGAAGATAACAGGGGATCCGCCTATCCGGATATCAGGAAGAAATTTTCCCATATGCGATCAGGGGATCCTTGCAGGCAACGCCCAGACTTAAGGTGAAATAAAGTACGACTCCGTCAAAGGGAGCAATGGAACGAAAAAGTACATTTCCGTGAATATCCTTCAGGGTGCCAAGTAAGGCACCCTGTTTGCATGTTGCACCGGCGTTTGACACAGCCGGATACCAGAATCCGTTTGAGGGAGCTTCTTCATAAATGGCTTCACAGATCTCGACCTGTTTAAGATCGCTGTTAAACGAAGCCAGGCCATCGGACAGAATCTTTAGATGGTGGATTAATTCGTATAGATTATTTTTACATGCGGACACTTCCTCTTCGCTCCACATCCCCTTTGCACCCCGTTCCACTAAAAGAGCGGGGATACCACACTGGGCAGCGCGACTGTAAAGTCCGTTTTTAGAGGTGGATGAAACCCGGTAAGGCACGGAGAGAGCAGCAGCGGCAGCAGACGATTGTAAAGATAAGGACTGAGGGACGGCTGTGGGAAAGAAGATCAGCGGAGTCAACGCTTCATTTACATCCCCTCCGTGCAGATCCACAAGAAAATCGGCCTCCGGATATAAGGTATCTTCTAAAACTCTGGCAAGACGGCTTGAAAACGTCCCGTCCGGTTTTCCGGGGAACATACGGTTTAAGTTCTTCCCGTCTGCGGGAACGGTCTGTTTGCTTCCCAGATAAAATCCTTCCGGATTGACCAAAGGGAGCAAGATCACCCGTCCGGACAGAGAAGCAGGTGTAAGTTCTTCTTTCAGCCGTGTTAAGGTTTCTATACCTACATATTCGCAGCCATGTACACCGGCTGTGACAACCAGCGTCTTTCCCGGACGGCAGCCGCAGATAACGGTCATTTCAATGGGATAGGGACTGGTGATAGGAAGCAGGAGTGTCTGTTTGATCCCGCTTCCGGCTTTTAAGTCAGACAGTCTCATAAATTCTAGTTTTTCTCCTTGTTTTCAATTTGTGAAAATACTAACACTTAGCTTCCGGCCCATCCGGTTCATCGAACTCGATGATAGAGGCCAGAAGCTTTTTGGCATATTCGTCTTTCGTTTCCGGGATGCGGGATACCGGAATGTGTTCGGTTATCCGCCCATGATAGAGAAAGAGCACATCATCGCACAGATAGGTAACAGAGGTCAGGTCATGGGTAATGAAGATATAAGTCAGCTCCAGCTTTTCCTTTAACGAATGGAGCAGATCCATGATCTGGACCTGGGTGTGGGCATCCAGAGAGGAAATAGCTTCATCAAAAAGGATGATCTCAGGCTCACAGGCCACGGCCCGCGCAATGCAGACACGCTGCAGCTGTCCGCCGGATAATTCGTGGGGATAGCGGTCGGCATAGGAGCTGTTCAAGCCTACAAGCTCTAAGAGGCGGCTGGTTTCTTCCGCGCGGTTTAAGCGGATCTTCTGATTGCGTTCTCTTGCGGCAAGACCTTCTGCGATGATCTCTTTTACCCGGAAACGGGGATTGGCAGAGGTGGTGTAATCCTGAAAGACAACGCTTAAACGCTTCTGCAGGTTTTTACGGCCGCTTTTGGAAGCGTACACAGAGGTGTCGTGGATCTTCAGTTCTCCGCTGTCCGGCTTTAACAGACCGCAGATCACTCGGCCTAAGGTAGATTTACCGCTTCCGGATTCTCCAAGGATCCCAAGACAGCTTCCCTTCGGAACATGAAAAGAAACATCAAAGAGGATCTGATCTCTTGCAGAACCGAACAGCTTTTCCTGACGTTCACTGCGGAAACTGACACAGATATTATTTACTTCAAGCATGAGGATTCTCCTTTCCGTGCAAGATCTGACGGTAACAGTGCATAACGGCAGAGCGCTTTTCTACCAGCATACGGGTATACGGGTCATGGGCATGGGTCAAGATGTGTTCAAAGCTTCCGCTGTCTACGATCTGTCCGCTGTTCATGACCAGGATACGGTCTGCCACTTTAGAGATGGCTCCCAGATCATGGGTGATGAACAACATAGCTGTATTTTTCTGCTTTTTGATGCGGACAAATTCTTCCAGGATCTCATACTGGGTAATGGCATCAATGGCAGTGGTAGGTTCATCAGCGATCAGAAGCTCCGGCTGTAAGGCCATGGCAATCCCGATCATAATGCGCTGGAGCATACCGCCGGACAACTGGTGAGGGTATTTTTCCAGAACTTCTTCCCCATTGCGGATCCGCATCTGTTCCAGGATCTCAAGGCTGTGTGTGTGAATCTCCCCGGCATTCCAGGTAGTGTGTGTGGCAAAGGTTTCTGCCATCTGTTTTCCGATGCGGTACAGGGGATCAAAGCAGGTCATGGGATTTTGCAGTACCATGGTGATCCGGCTGCCGCGGATCCGGCGGAGCTCTTCTTTTGACGCAGCCAGCAGATCCTGACCGTCAAAAACAGCATTTCCGGAGATCTTGAAATTTTTATCTAACAGGCCCAGAACGGATTTTACAGTCATGCTTTTACCGCTTCCGGATTCTCCCAGGATCCCCAGACATTCACCGGGATGGACTTCAAAGCTTACGTCCTCCACCAGTTTTCTGGAGGTTTTACGGTGGGTAAGAGTAACATTTAGGTTTTCTACTTTTAAAATGGCAGACATTACAGCACCTCCTTTGGATCCAGTACGTCACGGATGGCATCACCCATTAAGTTAAAGGCAGAGACAAGGACGACGATGGCAATTCCGGGTACTAACATCTGTGCCGGATTGCTGGTCAGTACGTTTTTCGCTTCACTGAGCATGGCGCCCCATTCCGGAGTAGGAGCCTGCACTCCAAGTCCTAAAAATGACAAAGTAGAAATATTGATGATAGCCCAGCCTACATCCAGCGAGGAGAGAACGGCCAGATCGGCCGCAATAGACGGAACCAGGTGACGGCACAGGATAAAACGCTCCGGAGTTCCCACGCAGCGGGAAAACTGGACGAAATTCCGGTCACGGTACTGCATAACGCCGGTACGGATCATACGGGCATACCAGGCCCATTTAATAAAGACATTTGCCAGGATCACGTTCTGTACGTTGATGCCTAACAGCGCTACAACGGCAAATACCATGATCTGGCTGGGGAAAGACAGCATGACATCTACCACACGCATGATCAGCTCCTCGGTAATGCCGCGAAAATAACCGGCCAGAAGTCCCATGAGAGCACCAAGGCCTATGGTGCCAAGCATAGTCAGGACGGCCAGACCGAGCGTAGGACGGATGCCGTAGATCATACGGGAGAGGATACAGCGGCCCAGATTATCGGTGCCAAGGGGATATTCACGACTAAAATGGGCAAATTTATTCAGGATGTCGGTAGCATAGGGGTCATGAGGGGCGATGAGGGGGGCAAAGATCCCCATCAGGGCTACGATAAGCACCAGTGCTACGGTGCCTACAGCAGTTTTATTATGAAGAAAACGGTGCAGCATTAGTTTTTCTCCTTTCGCATACGAGGGTCAGATACCGTCTGCAGGATATCAAAAAGCAGGTTAAATACAACAAACAGAACACCGATCAGAAGTACATAGGTCTGAATGACCGGATAGTCCCTGTTAAAAATAGAACTGATGCATAAGGTTCCAAGACCCGGCCACGCAAATACATTTTCTACCACAATGGTTCCGGAGATCAGCTGAGGGATACTCATACCGATGGCAACGATACAGGTATGCATGGAGTTTTTCAGGATATGCTTTATCAGGATGGATTTCTGGGGCAGACCACGCACATTGGCATAAAGTACATAGTCTTGCTTCATATTTTCCAGCATGTTGTTGCGGATCAGGCGGATATAAGTGGAAATATAGCTTAAAGATACGGTAAAGGCCGGAAGAATCAGGTGTTTGATGGTGCCGTTTCCGCTGGTAGGAAGAAGATCCAGTTTGATGGAAATCAGCCACATTAACAGAAGGCCCACCCAGTAAGCAGGCATAGCGGTAGTCATAAACACAATGCCGCGCATGATCCGGTCAAACCAGCCATCCTTGTAAACGGCGCATAAAAAGCCGATAGGAAGACTTAAGAGGATCACCATGATCAAAGAGGCTCCGGCTAACTGCAAGGTAGCAGGCATACAGCGTAAAAGCTCTCCGCCTACGGTGCGGGCCGGATTGACATAGCTGATGCCGAAATCTCCGTGGAGACAGTCAAACACCCAGGTGAAATAGCGGACCAGATACGGCTTGTCAAGACCAAGCTCTGCCCGGACCTCGGCGATGGCATCTTCGGTGATAATGGGAACCTGGCGCACTCGCAGCGCTACTTCCGCCGGATCCGAGGGGATCAGGTTGATAAATACAAAGCACACAAAGGAAATGATGAGAAGAAGGGGGATCGCAGAAAGGATCCGCTTGATAATATATGGTTTCAAAATAGTACCTCCGGAAAAAATCAGGAAGCCGCCTCCAAAGAGACGGCTCCCTATACACGTTTAGAATGAGAAATCCTTAAATGGAACCTCGTACTGAGTCTGGGTAAAATGGAAGCCCTTCATATCGGAACGATAAATGGCTTTGTTGCACTCATAGGTCAGAGGAATGTAAACCGCATCCTCATGGAGATGGGTGAGAACGTAGGTATAAAGCTCCTGACGTCTGTCTTCATCGGTGGTAATGAGGATCTCCGTAATGGCTTCATCGATCTCTGCTTTATCTTCCAGACCAAGCTGAGCGGCATAGTCGCCGTATACAGGGGCACGCATCGCTGCCAGAGAGGACTGAGGGTCGTATGGAGTACCCCAGCAGATGTTAAATACCATATCAAAGTTACCGGCCTTCATATTATCGCGGTAGGACTGTTCCTCTTCGCCGTGGATATTTAAGGAAACACCGATGGACTGATATTCACTCTGTAAGTATTCCGCAATGGATTTTTCCGTTACACTGTCGCTGTTGTAGAGCAGGTCGATATTTAACTGCTTTCCGTCCTTTTCACGAACATTGCCGGAGCCCATCTTCCATCCTGCTTCATCCAGGATCTGACCGGCCAGCTCTAAATCGTAGGTATAAGGTGCCAGGTCAATATTACAATATGGAATGGTAGATGCAAACAGGGTATCAGCCGGTTTTTCCAGACCGTAGAAAATACCGTCGGAGATGTTCTGCTTGTTGGTTGCATGCTGGAGTGCGACACGCACCTCTTTCTCAGAAAGGATATCAGAGGAAGTATTTAATACGATCTGTCTGGTAGAAGTCGGATCAGAAAGCTCTACCGTAAACTGATCGCTGTCTAAATACTGGTTGATTCCGTCCGCATCGATCATATTTTTACCAAAGATCATATCGATCTCGCCTTTTTCCAGAGCCAGGATACGGGTCTGGTTGTCTGGGATCACCTTTACGGTAATGGTCTTGATAGCAGGCTGCTCGCCCCAGTAATTCGGGTTTGCCTTAAAGATAGCATATTCATCTGTAACAAACTCATCCAGCACATAAGGACCGGTTCCGATATAGGCTTCTACGCCGTCCTTGGTGCTGCCGTTTTTCATGGCTTTCGGGGAGATCATGGCAAATGGTCTTGTTACGCCAAGCTCTGTTAAAAGAGGGTAATAAGGCTCAGAAAGCTCAATCACAAAGGTATTCTCATCCGGAGCACTTACGCCCACTAAAAGATGCATCATCTCCAGCCAGGTATGACGGTCTTTGTTTTCCAGGATCGCATCAAAGTTCGCTTTGATGGCATACGCGTCGCACTTTTCACCGTCGGAGAACAGCACGCCCGGACGGATGTGGAAGGTATAGATCTTGCCGTCTTCGCTGACATCCCAGCTTTCTGCCAGACAGCCCTCAAAGCCGTCTGCGGTGATGTTCACCAGGCCTTCATAGAGCATTTCCTGTGCATACATTTCTCCGGCATATAAATGGGGGTTCAGATCGCGGATATCGCGATAGTTTACAAAAACCAGATCTTCTTTCTGGCTTTCAGAAGCAGTAGTTGCATCTGCCCCAGAAGAATCTGCGGTAGATGCAGAGTCAGAAGCGGATGAACCGCAGCCGCTTAATACGGCAGTACCTAAGAGACTTGCAAGAAGCAGTGTGCCCCATCTTTTTTTCATAATGTTCCTCCTGTTGCCAAACCCACCGGTTTGGTCTGTTTTTTTCACAGAGGAGAGTATAACATAAGTTAGTTAAAACTTACTACTGATGAATTTAGAGGGGCTTAGTTATTCCAAATTGTTATAACAGGACTGAAAATTCCTACAGGATCTCCTGAAAATGGCGGATGAACCACCGGGCGGCTGTGCTTAATCCGGCGTCTTCCGGACAGATGTAGCCGATCAGGAGAAAGGGCTCACAGTTGTTGATCTTCAGCTGCCGTATATCGTATTTTCGGTAGGGATCATAGAGAAAATTAATACCAAGGCTGCAGATATCCGTGTTCATCAGCAGATTGATGGTCAGATGGTCGCTGTTGGTGTAAACGGAGTAATGGAGCTGTTCGGTGCTGATGGCTCCCAGGCTTACATGGCTTAAATGATGCTCTACTGAGAAAAATTCCCGCACACCCCGGACAAAGGAAAGGGAAGAAAGCTCCTGAAAGTCAATGCTTTCATCATGATAGCGGGGATGGTTCGGTCCCACATAAACGCAGGCTTCCTTTACGTCCATAGAAATGAATTTCAGCTTTTTATGGGATAAAATATGCTGGAACTGCTGCAGCTGCTTCTCTGCGATGTAGACAACCCCGATCTCGGAAAGTCCCTGGGCTACCCGATTGATGATCTCTTCCACAGTACCTTCTAAGTGCTCTACGGTATAAGAATCTCCCATTTCTTTATAGAAATCCGTGAGAAGACGGGAGATCATGTTGCTGGGATAAGTAGCAAGGCTGAATTTCTGCCCCTGATTATGGTCGGCAAGAGAGCCGATGAGGCTGACATTATGAAGGATGTTCTGGGCATATTCCCGGACGGTTTCCCCGTAGGGAGTAATGCGGATCCCGCGGCTGCTGCGCTCAAAAAGAGGGCGTCCCAGTTCCTTTTCCAGAGAACAGATGACCTTGCTTACGTTGGGCTGAGTAGTATAAAGGCATTCGGCGGCCTGATTAAAGCTGCCTTTTTCACAGGTGATCATAAAATATTCTAATTGTCTTAATTCCATCCGATCCTCCGATGTTAGTATAAGCTAACTGTTTTGACTTATCATAACACAAAAACTCCCTTTCGGGCAAACAGGATTTTTATAAATGTTTTTGTCCTACATTTGTCCACCATGGCATGTTATAATAAACCCAACTGGAAAACAAGCGGCGTTGCTGGTCATGTAACCCATGAACAGCAACATAAGCGGTGTTGCATAAGGAGGCAGGTTTATGAGATATAAGATACCGGAAAATAAGATCGTATTGGAGCAGGAACAGAAAAACATGGTGCTTTCAGCCAGTGACCGGGAGGTGGTCCGGATCCAGAAGGCATTAAGCTTTGTGGCAGACTATGCAGACGAAGGTGAAAGATATAACGATTCGCCTGAGGATGCCTACAGCGCTCTGTATCAGATCTACAGGGAGTTTCAGCTGAATAAAAATGAAGCCGGGAAAGAAATCCCGGAAGAGACTATGTTTCCAGAAGAAAACCGAAGCCCGGAACAGTTTCGGGAAGAGCTTGAAAAGCTGTGGAGAGTCATGGAGCTTCACTCGCTGTTAAAAGAGTCGGAGCAGGAAAAAGAACCAGAGCTGGTAGATACCTATAGGAAGTATCAGGCAGATTCTAAAAAGTATGATGACATGCTTCGGGAGAAAGAAGCGGAAGCAATAAATGAACCGTTACAGGACTTAAACGGCAGCAGAACGTTTATGCCGATTGATCAAGAATCCCCCTATTATGAAGAGGTTTCCAATACGGTCTATATGGAGCTTCAGGATAGCTGGATGGAGCTGAAAAAACGGCCGTCTGCTAAGGCAGCTGAAAAAAATATGGAACAGCTGTTATCTGCTATGCAGCTTCATTATCTCAGGCGCAGCACAACCGGAAGTATGCTCCCTATGACACAGGCGGAATATGAAGGCATCCGCGGCCTGTACGACCGGTGCGTGACCGATTTAAATCGCTTTCCGGACAAAGAGAAAACGAAGCCGGAATATAAGACGCTGCATTCTCTTCTCGTTCGAAATCAGAAGGAACTGAACAGCCTCTCACCGGATAAGGCACTGCCTCCTTTAGGTGATGTGCTTCACGGTGCCAAAGATCCGGTCATCTATCTGCAGGATACGGTAATTCATACTGTAGGAGCGAAGATGAGCAACCGTGAGACCGTAGAATATATAGATGAAAACGGAAAGCTGCGTCAGGGATTTTTTACACCGGAGAAAAAACAGGGAGATTGGCGAAAGGACGCTGCAGAACTTCTGGATCGTTATATCAAAAAGTTCCCTCAATACGAGACCTATTTTGAAAAAATAAAAAATGACAAGAGCATTTATGACCGCATCGAGGATGCTGCTGCTAATGACGAAAATACAAGAATGAACGTAGAGGTAAACCAGGTACTTGATTCCTTTCAATGGGTCAGTCAGGAAGATAGGGATCCGTATGGGGAATTCAGACAGGTATTTAATGCATTAGGAAAGGATATTACGAACCCCAGAGGAAACTACCTTACGTTAAAATCAATCGGGATCCATGATGGTGACAGGCTGGCGGACCGCTCCAGTGCCATGAGTGATGTGGCCGAAGCTCTTGGTTTCCCGGATCTGCTGGTCAAAAGCCGGCGTGTAACGGTAAAGAAGGGCGATAAGGAAATACCGGGCATTATGATGGATGAAGCCGGACCGGATACTCTGGACACAGACAACCTGCTGAAGTTGCCGAAAGGACATCCGTTTTTCAACCTGGCTGTTTCGGAATTTAATAATAAAGAACTGCTCAGTTCCCTTGCAGATCTTCAGATTCTGGATTATCTGTGCGCCAATACAGATCGGCATGCAAGCAACTTTTTCCTTAAAATGGATTTTTCGGATCCTGATCTGCCGAAGATCCGCGGCGTTCAGGGCATTGACAATGACAACTCCTTCGGAAATATCACAGAAGGCCAGGTTTACAGGCTGGCCAGTGCGGAAAATCTAAATGTTATAACAGGTAAAATGGCAGAGGCTGTCAAAAATATGACGCCTGAAAAGCTGGAAGAGATTTTGCAGCCCTACAAATTCCCTAAGGATCAGATCCGTGCTGCCCAAACTCGCCTTAAGACTTTGCAGGATATGATCAACGAGTTTGAAAAAAAAGGCGAATTCAAGATCGGCTACGGCGGAAAACTGATGAATAAAAAAGGAACGATCTTTGTCGCCAAAAATGACGACGACTGGAGTCGCCTGAATATGGATGCGCTGATACCGCCGGTGCGCAATCGAACGATCGCTACCAACATTTTTTATATGGCAGATACAAGCCGAGAGGAACTTAAGTATTATCAAAAGAGACAGAGAGAACGGGAGGAGCAGCGAAAGCAGCTAAATAGAGAGCCTGAAGATAAGATTAACCCGGTTCTTAATGACAAGACACTTAAGAAACCGATTCAGTATGACGCACATGGCCTTAAGGAACTGGATCATAAAGAGCTTGAAAAAATAGAAGCACACAGAGCTGAAGAATGTGAAATTCTTCGCAATGCAAGAAACCTCTTCGATCAGCACGGCGGGCAGGACTGGGAACATCGCACCAGAGAATATAAGACCATGAGCCTTGCATTAGACGATTATATAAGAGCCTATGAAAATCTGGGAAAGGCGCTGCGGGGAGAAGCAGAGGAAAAGGAAGCAATCATAGACGCGGATGAGAAAAAACAGCCCGAAAAACAGCAGAAGAATCCGGAAGCAATGCTGAAAGCGCGCTATGAGGCTCTGGAAGAGGCCAGAAAGAAATTGGATCAGTCTATCACAGATTATGACAAGAAAAAGTATATCCTCTTCCTGAAAGGAGATTCAGAAGAGCGATTGATCATTGCAAGAAAACTTCAGAAGACGATCCGAAAAAAGCCGGAAAGCGTGAAAGCTTATGAATCCGCCGTAAAATTACAGGGACAGCATAAAGAAACCATGGCAGGTAAATCGGATTCTCAGCTGGCTGCGTATCTGTCCGAGCAGATCGGCAGCAAGATGAAGCTTGCATTAAAAAATAATATAAAACAGTTAAGAGAAGACGATCCGGTGCATGTTCAGGGAGTCAAGGCATTGCAGGCACATGAAAATCTGTGGAATTACAGCCAGAGTGTGATTTCGGAAGGAATGTTGTCGGTTAAAAATATGGATGTTAAGGGAACAAAAGATAAGGAAAAAGTAAAGAAACAGAAAACATCCATAAAGCTTATGGAGTATGAGCTCCGCAAAAAGCTGACAGAAAAGCCTGATAAGAAGAAAATATATGAAGATATGGCAGCCATCCGTGAATATGTTGGCACGCTGGTGAAGAAAGAAAAAAGCAAGATGCAGGCGTACGACGAAGAAATCCAGAAAGCTCAGGAGGAGTTGAAGGGTGAAAATGAGGAGCAGGCGAAGATCACTCGGCATAAACAGGCAAAGTTAGAAAGGAAAAGGGAAGAGGCCGGAGAACGTCTGAAGCAAAGCTGGGAGCTGTATGGTCAGATTGACGATCTGATGCCGCCGGAAAACAAAAAAACAGCTGCCATGCGCGAACAGATCAAAGATTTCCTGCCGGAAGAAAAGCAGGAGAAGCAGGTAAAAGAAGCAAAGCAGGAGAAGATTACTCCACGTCTTGTACGGGACATGCTCAATAAAGTTTACAGAAATGAATTGTCTATCGCCGGTCAGTATCAGCCGGAAAAAAAACAGGAAATTTCGAAAAAGCAGGAAAATTCGAAAAAGCAGTAAAATTTTTAAAATGAGATATGCACCCTGAGCGCTCCGACAGGGAAATAAGACAGAAAAAAGCAGGCCCCCCGGATTCTTTGGGAGTCCTGCTTTTTTTGCTGATGATGGTCAGCCGCCCAGTTTGTTCTGGTTTCGATTCTTTGCCTTTGCGGCTTCCAGATCTGCATAGGCAGCTTCCTTGCCGGGAGCAACCTGTTTGTTTTTTGTATGTCTGGAAAGAGAAGACTTAAGCTCATCTTTCAGCTGATTAAAGTTTATTTTCTCCTTCTTGACTTCTTTTCCTTTCTTTGGCGGTGCAATCTCTTCCTCGATCACAAGATCATCCTGCTCTTTCTGGACTGCCTGCTGATATTCCGGAAGATCCTCCAGAAGCTCCATGATCTGAACGGCTGCCTGCTTTCTCATAGCACCGGTCTCATAGGTCTGACCGCCAATCTTTGTAATTCCGTTTTTATCCTTTACGATATGTTTCTCAAGATAGGCAGCACATGCATCATGAAGGGCTTTTGCCGCCGCCTGCTTTTGCTCCTCGCTAGACTTCAACTCTTCGTTATGTGTCATCTTATAGCCTTTCAGTGCATCTACCATCTGATGGAAGGGATCATGACTTTTTCTGCCGTAATCTCTGGTATCCTTGATCGCCATGTAAGCATCAAAGATCTCCTGGCGGGCTTTTTTGTTATTTTCCAGTCTTTGAAGCCGTTCTTGTTCCTTTTGGTATGCCTCACGGAGCATGTTTTGATATTTTTTCCCCTTATTTTCCATACGGTCATTCAGACTTTTCTGGCTTTCTGTCAGTTTATTCTGAATATCGTTTAGCTTTTCAATGGTCTGAGGCTTTTGTGCCCGCAATTCCTCTATTTTCTTTGGAGGCAGGATCGCCTTTGCCTGTTCAAGGTCATTATCGTTCGGTATGTCTTTCAATGCGTTCGCGATATCCGTAAGCAGCTTGTCATTTTCCTTAATCGATATATCCAACTGCTCAATCTGCTTGAAAGTTTCCTCGATTCCGCCTAAGTCATCCGCTTCCTCCACGTTGTTGTTCAAAAGAGGATCCTTTTTACGCTCATTTTCATAGTTGGAAATGCTCTTCTTTGTATTTTCATCCCACCGTTTCAGCTTCTCATCCAACTCCCGGAATTGCTCCAGCTTTCCGGCAGCTTCTTCCCTGAGTTTCTTTAATTCAGCCTCATTGTAAACCTGATTAGGCATATCAGCAGTCACATCGAAACCATAGTCGGATTGAAAGGTATAAAATTTCAGATCGGGATCTGACTTTACTGCTTCGCCCTTATTTCCGGGCAGATCACTTAGAGTTTTATCTTCATTTACCTTGAATTCCTGTATCCAATCTACACTAAAGGTGCATTTTCCGTTATTCAGATTTTTTTCAATCAGATCGTCAAAGCTGGTTCGTGCGTTTGAGTTTGAATAGGGATCGTACAGATCGACATATTCAGCGCTATAGCCGTATCCATCATATTTGCTATCGTCAACCCCGTATACAACACGATAATGGCCGTTGATCCAAAGACCGATGGGTGATTGGGACATTTCCAGACCACATTGGATCAGTTTATTTAAGGTATCTTTGGCATCGGATCTGGCTTTTCTGAGTTTTTTCGGATCTTTTTCATTCACATCAACAGCAACTTCCTGCTGTGCCGTGCAGACCATGGTATTTGGCAGTAGTTTATGGATAAGAGGTGCGTAAGTGCTAAGCGCCTGTCCGGAATCTTTATTTGCAAGATCCGGGTTGTCAGCCGGTTTGAACTGTCTTAAGTCATTTTGGCTTACGTCGATGCCCCTTTGCTTTAAAAGAGTTGACAGTGCAACGGACCAGCAACCCTGAGTGGTGGACTGGAGACCGGGATGCTTATATCGCATGCCAGGGATGCAGATGTTGTGTGCAGCCTCATCTTTTTCCAGTGTTCCGTAATAAGGTTTCTGATCACCTTCAAGGGCTTTTTTTGAAGCTTCGGCGAACGCTTTTTCCATATTCATAAGCCGCTCTATACGTTTGTTGATAAAGTCCTGCAGCTTTGGGTCCCCGGCTTCTGCATAATAGGTATCGATCAGTTCCGGAATCTCATTTGAATTGATCTTTGCTTTCTGCTCTTTGGTAAGGTTGTCATAGTCCTGATAGTATTCCTGCTGCGCATTGAGCTTTCTGATTGCATGAGCGTATAGAGGATTGAGGGAAGAATAAATACTCAGTAGGTCCTGTATTGTCTTTTCACCAAAGTTTTTGATGTTGTCCTTTGCCCATTCTTCCGCCTTTAGAGCCTGTCTGCGTTTTATATCTGCATTGTAGAGCGTCTGTGACTGACTCATCCAGTCATCATTCAGTTTCTTCCAGCTTTTTTCGTCATCGGCTTCCAGAAGACCGGCCTGAACCATATGATTTCTGGTCTCCGGATATTTTTTCATAAAGGGTCCTAAAATGGATTCCAAATTCAGCTTAAAACCGCAATCTTTTGCATCATCCAGCATGTCACTTACTGTGGGGATCTGTTTCGGATCCATATGCTGTTCCTTTTGTAATGCTTCTCTTACCTTATTCTATTTTTCCAATAGTTCTTTCAGGGTCATGTTTATTCTCCTCTCCGGCATTTGTTATACGTCATTTTTGAATTTTACAGAGGCTTTTTCATAGAAACCTGCTGGTCTTTCTTTTGCTCCTTCGCCTGTCCTTTGTATAAAACAGTGCTGTTTCTTCGCTTTGTTTTTATCTCAGAGTTTGCAATGCTCTCTCTTTCTTTAACCTGTTTTGTTTTCAGTTCGGAATAAGAACTGCGTTCTTTTAACTGCTCAACCTGCGGTTCAGCAAATTTGTTTATTGTAAGTTGACTAATCTGCTGCTTAGCAAATTCCTTCAGATCAGCAATGATGGATTTTCTCTGATTGCCGGTTTTTTGCCTTCTGATTCCTGGATTCTTTCTCTCATAAGTGTCGCAAAGATCGATTATTTCCTTATATGCCTTCAAAAAATCGTCTCTGTTCTCCGGTGTTTCTCCCTTGACCAGAATCTTTCTTAAATTCTGCACGCCCTTTTTTACATCATTATAACTTCCGGAATTAATCCAATAACTGTGATCCGCTTTTTTCAGTTTCTCCCCAAAGCTGTCCAGCTG
>CAVDQU010000002.1:0-42888 GCA_963611035.1 Agathobaculum sp. | reverse complement strand
GCTTCCTGGATATTTTTAAGGTCTGACTGACTGAACGATTCACCATCTTTGTATTTGCTCCCTATAAGGATCAGATTTCTCAGGGCATTGGGACGCTCGTCGCTGAGATAGCGAACTTCCGTTCCAAAATAACGGCCGATTCCGTCATGCATATCCTTTTCTTTCAGGATCTCATCGTAGACCGGAACGTAATTCTGATAGATTTTTGCGACATCCGGTTCTGGTGTCACACCTTTATTACTGTCCTTTTTAATGTTCTCTGCAAGAGAAATAGACTTCCATAATTTGTGAAACGTTTCTCTAAAGTTCTCCTGACCTCTCTGCTCCAGAGGGAAGATATTCTCAGACTCGGAGAAACGTATATTTTCCTGATCATCCTGCTGGATGTTGTATGCATCGAGGACGTTTTTAAGGGTTTTGAAATATTTGTTTGCATTTTTGTCAAAATCTTCCTGGTTTTCATAATATGCATTAGCCAGTTCTTTCATTGCATTTGCCATTTCAGGTGATGTGAACGCTCCTGAAAGTTCATGTTCCATTACGTATTTTATCTGTAATTTTGAATTCGGTACTAAATATCCCATATATGCTCCTCCTTTTTCACTGCTTGATGTATTGGTTTCATTTCGTTTGTTTTTGTTTCTTTTGTCTTTCTATTTAGATTATATAAGGTGCGGTGGGACAAATGTAGGACAAAAAAGCACTCCTACTTCAATTTTTATAAATTATTTCCATTTATTCCATCAGACGTATATAATAAGGCCAGTCTGCGTCCCGGATACTGATCGTTACATTATTGACAGAGCCGCTGGTTTCATGTACACACTGTATTTTTCCGTCCTGCGTCCATCCTAAAAACATGACTGTATGGGCATCTTTGCCGGTACGCACCAGAATATCACCGGGTTTTAGTTCCTCTCTGCTGATTCGCTCGCCCAGGGATGCAAGACCGCTGGTACTTTCGTAAGGAAGCCTTTTCCCCGTGGCGGACCAGTATACCCAGCTGATCCAGCCGGAGCAATCCAGTCCTTTCAGGCTGCGCCCCTCTGTATCAGGAGATACAGCCGTTCCAAAGTTGTTTCCCTCATATCCGACGGCAGAAGGCTTTCCGCCCCAGTAATAAGGCACCCGCCCTACGGAATTTAAAGCAAAGCGAAGCAGATTTTTTCGTTCCTGTGAAAGTCCGAAGGGAAGGTCTCCTAAGTAGGCATCCACATCCACTGTGCTTACAGGCAGCTGAGGAGAGGATAACTCCGTGCTTAGACCGTATTCCAGATACCAGTCCTTTTCTGCCAGTCTCAGGGCGGCCTGCCGGTTTTCTTCCTTCCATCCCTGCCAGCCATTCTGTGTATAACCACTTTCATCATTTCCGGTTGCATCCAATGTAAAGAGATTGTTTTCCTCCGTCAAACCGGCGATTTTTAAAACGATGGTCAGATCCACATGTCCCGGGCAGAATAGCTCCCCCTCGTCTCCGGCAGGTTCCGTTTCCGGTGTGGCATTGCTCTCCGTTCCGATTCGGACACCTGTATCCGTCGTCTCGTTGATTCCAGCTGTTTCCGAAATTGTATCTGTCGGATTTGCTGCTTCTTTCCCGATTTCTCCTTCTGTTTTATTTTCTTCTTTTGTTTCGTTTATTCCTTCTATCTCGCCTGTTCCTTCTGTTACTCTTCCTCCCCCGTTTTCGCCGGTTTCGCCAGTCTCACGTTCCCCATCGGTTAGATTCCCTTCCGTTTCCGGTTCAGATCCGTCCGTTTCTGCTGTTTCATTCTTCCTGACACATCCCGAACAATGGTATACATCACTGATGACCAGCGTATAGAAGTGAGACGCCTTCCAAAGTTCTTTACAGTAGGAAAGAAACGCCTCCGAATCATCCGGATCCTGATAATAGGAATATACATTTGCTAAAGACATGATCTGGAATATGTTGGAATAGGGAGAAATACTATTTCCGTCTCCGTCCTCTGTGAGAAACCATACATTTCTGAATTGATCAATGGTCCATGTAGACGGGTCATCCGCAGCATGGTTTTTATTCTCCGGATTATAATCCCCTATGATACATGCCTTGGAAATCCCCATCTTCTCCGTCATTTCTGCCGGTGTCAGATGCGAATAACTGTATACAGCCCCCGCCCAGTCAAGATCCCATTCTGTCAGCTCTGTAAAGATCTGACCGCCAACACTGGATACTGGAAAAGTATCCTCTGCTCCGTCAGGAAAAACATGAAACAGGTTCATTTCATCTACAAACAGACCCCGGCTGTTTCCTTCTTCTGCCGTCATTTCTGCCTCCGACGGTGTGGAAACAGCTGTGCTTTTTTCTGACTGCTCCGTCGCAGAGATAGTTTTAACATCGATCATTTTATAGGCAACCGGCTGATATAAAGCGGAAACTCCTATATTAGCGCAGCCCAATACCGCAAGAAGTACCGCCATCACCCGCTGGTCTTTGCCGATCCTGCGGCACACCGGCCGAAGTCTGTTTCTCTTTCCCTTTATTTTCTTACAAAAAAAATCCTGTATGTGTTTTAATTTCATCTGATTTTCACTCAATCTTCTCAATCAATTCCTGCTCCGGCAGCGGCTTTGAAAAATAATACCCCTGGATCATATCCACACCCCAGCTGCTTAACAGTTCCATTTCCTCCTGTGTCTCTACTCCCTCAGAGACAATGGAATAATTCATCCTGTGAAAGGTTTCCACAAGGCTGTGGTAAAAAAGAGATCTTTTATCATCCCGGCAGATATCAAAAAGAAGGGAGCGGTCCAGCTTGATCACGGAAAAAGGCAGTCTCATAATGGTATTCAGATTCGCATATCCGGATCCGAAATCATCCATACAAAGGCGGACACCGGCTGCCATAAATTCATCTATCACCTTTCTCAGGCCGGCATTATACTCTGTGGCAACGGTTTCCGTGATCTCAAACTGGATCCAGTTATGAGGGATCCCGGCACGGTCCATCATCTGGATAAAATGACTGCTGCAGTCACTGCGCATCAGATCCAGAGAGGAAAGATTGACCTTCACATTCCACAATTTTTCCATCAATGTCCTGTTTTCATTTAAAAACCGGCAGATCCGCTGAAACTGCAGATCTGTGATCTGCTCGATCATATGATTACGTTCTGCGATCTGGATAAATACATCCGGCGCAACCCATCCTAATTCCGGGTGGCGCAGGCGGCTGAGCGCCTCCAATGTGATAAAGCATTGATCCTTCACAGAATAAACCGGCTGATAATACACCTCAAAAAGATCTTCCCGGATGGCAGTATGCAGATATTGTTCAATCTTTTTCTGATACAGGAATCCGTCCATGGTCTGCTGATCATCCTGGATCACCTCCGTCAATCCGCTTTGCGGTGCCAGTGATTCCAGATATTCTGCATATTCCAGCACCAGACCTGCATTTTTCAGCTTTTGCGCATGGATGACCCCGCAAAGGATCACCGGCACAGAAAGCTCATGCCGCTCCACATTAAGGGTGCGATCCGGTGCAAACATATCGCTAAGCTCTTTCAGGTAATATTCATATCGTTCCAGCGTTTCCGCCATAACCAGAAATCTTCTTCCCGTAATGCGAAAGGCATTCTTTCCGCACAATCCTTCCAGCTTCTGAGCTGTCACGTTCAGGATCCGGTCTCCGCCCTGAAAGCCTGCAACCTTATTTACATGCTTCAGCTGATACAGGTAAAGGGTGATGATATGAAAAGGCTTGTTCGCTGCGATCAGCTCCTTGCTTTTTTTGGCCAGATAGACCTTATTATACAGACCGGTGAGAGGATCTGTATTTGCATGTGGGTTATTAATGGTGATAAACAGTGCCAGCACGCCAAGACTGATGCCAAAACCGGTCATCAGCAGCGGATGGTATAAAAACTGGATCACCACACAGCTTCCTGATATAAGAAGGATCTCTAACAGGATCTTCACTTTCGTATATCCCAGCGTCTTTCTCCAGATAATGACCAGAAGCAGGACGACTGCAAGATGACAAAAGGCACTGTAATACATAAGCATGTACCAGGAACCCTTGATATAGCCTTCCGTCACATCGAAATAAAACAGTTTTTCTGTAAATGGATTCGACAGTACGATCCCCATCAGTATAAATGTCGGTATTCCGGTGATCAGAAGTTTTTTTACAGACACAAAACGATCCTCGTGCAGTGTTTGGGCATAACAGAGCATCACATAGGGAAGCATTGCCTGAAACAGATAAAACAAAGTGGTGGAAGCCACAGCACCCATACCAAAATTTCCGGCAGATGTAATATAGTAATTACTGATCCATTCAGCAGCCACATCCAGACTTACAAGGATCAAAAATATGAGAAAGACCCGGCTGTTCAGATCTTCCGCTTTTTTCTGCCCTATAAAATACCACAGGATCAGCAGCAGGATCATCATTGCCGCAATCAGAAAGTCTGTATTATAGATCATATGGTTCCCCCCTTTTTTACGGATGCCCTATCGGAGTTTTTTCAGCTCCCGGTTTTGTTGTGTATTTTTTGCAAAATCCCCGTTACCGGTTCAGCATGGCATCTGCCTGTTCCTTCCAGTCGCTGATGGTCTGAAAGCTTCCGTCCGCCTTTTTCAGATAGCTGTATCCCATCCGTAAGCGTACCGGTTGTCCGGCATATTCCATTTCATTTTTAATCGAATCTTTCCATTCATCCGGTGTCTTTTTCGGATCCGGCACAATCACTGCAAACTCATTTCCGAAAATGCGGAAGTACTCCGCTTTGGGTTCAAATACCGGCAGTCCCGCATTCTGTATGCAGCGCGCCGTCCGGATCACGATTTCATCCCCCCGGTTCATCCCGTGGATATCATTCACCTGTTTCAGTCCGGTAATATCAATGAATAAAAGAAGGGCATCCTCAAAAGGTCCCATTACTGCCTGTATGTCATTTATGTACCGTTTAAAAGCCTTGCGGTTTTTCAATCCGGTCATCCGGTCTGTCTCTGATATCCGCTCATATACCGACTGTTCCAGGATAGAACGCACATCCCCGGATATCTTGCGCACCAGAAACCAGAACAGGATCGAAATATAAAGAAGCGTACCCAGCTGAAAAACTGCATCATACCAGTAAATAGAAAATACCCAGTATAAGATCAGCGCCGTCACACCGCTGATCCCCAATGCACCGAAAGCCGCCAGACAAAAAGCCGGTTCTTCCTGTTTCTCCTTCCGGTATTCCTTCCATAAAAGAAGGATCATGGAAATGGTACCGACGATCAGCAGCAGATGGGTTACAAGCAGCATATGAATAAACGGAATCCCCAATAACAGATTTAAAAGCCCCTGAAGAATAGCATTTCCATAAAGGAAGCAGATCCACAGCCTTGGCTGCCACTGCGCAGGTTCGCTTACTGTATTCTTCACAAAATGCAGCATCGGCACAGACATCAGCATAAACGCATAAAAAGAAACCACAGACCCCTCTGCACTGTGATTTCCATAGACCTGATACAGTCCTGAATCAAAAATACACCATACAGCACACAGGATCATAAACAATGCCACATCCAGAAAACGTTTTTCTCCGATATGGTAATGCTTTGTAAAGAAAAATACGATCAATGATACGATTCCCATTGCGATCATGCAAAATACGATCAATGCTGAAAAAGCCTGATCCCGCAAATGCTTCTGTGCGATGGATAAAGCACTTCCCAGAAGAGGGGCCTGCACATCGATTTTCTGCCCCGGCTTGCAGGTAAAAACAAGCCGCAGAGCATTCTTGCCTGTTCCCTTTGGCAGATAGATATCGGCCCACATTTTCCCCTTCATCTGGTCATTTTTTATAAACCTGTTATCCTTATAGAAATACAAATGTTTTCTTCCCAGCCAGACATCTGCATCATACTGCAATCCGCGCACTGACAGTACCTGTCCCCGTTGTGCCCTGGTAAGGGCTGTATTGGAAAGAATGACCAGCCCGTTCTCATCTGCCGTAACCGTACAGGGCAGTGTCAACTCTATCTGTTCTCCGTTTAACAGCTGATACCAGCCGCTGCCAAGGGAGCGGATCCGCCCGGATGGATTTTTCTGACCGGGCTGCCGACCGAGCTGCATCAGACATATCAGCAAAAAAAGAATACAGATAATGCCGATCCATTCCATTTTTTTCCAATTTCTATCCGTCTTCATACGTTCCCCGTCCTGCCTGCTCTGTTCACCGCATTTTTTCAACTCTGGTTTTATTATAAACACTCATCCGGAAATTGTAAACTGTATAGGATGAAGCAAAAAATCTCCGTCATTTTGTCCTACATTTGTCCCACCCGGTATGCTATATTATAACCAGACAGAAGAAACGAAGAAAAACATCAATGTTCTCTCGGAATCTTTCTGTGCCATAACTTCAAGGAGGGCAAATACATGGCAGGACACAACAATCAGGAACCAAAGAGACTGGATGAAAATTCAAACAATTTCCAGGGAGAAATCTCAGAGCAGGATCGTAAGGCACTTAAAGACTGGGCAGAAAAAGAAGAAGCAAAATACGTAGAGCAGAGAGATCAGAAATACCAGGTTGAAAACGAAAAAGCTGCAAAAGCGAAGCAAAAACTGGACGATGAACAGAAGAAAAAAAAGGAAACTTTTGAGAGCACGAAGAAAAGCTATGAAGGTTTTCTGGACAAAAACAAGAACGAGCTGAACGCGATCAATAAAAAACTGGATTCCCTGAATAAACAGGCAGAGGCAGACGCAAAGGTGAGCTTTGATAAAAAAGCTTCTGAGATCAACCGCAAATATGATGAGAAAACAGACTATGAAAATAGCCAGCTTACACATGCACTAAACGTCACCCAGCGTTTAAAAGATGTGATTAAAATCAAAAAGAATCTGGAGCAGGTTGAAAAAGAACGGAGAGATGTAAAGTATACAGAATGGGGAGAAAATTCCTTTAAAACAGACGAAACCATCGGTATTTATAAGCGAAAAATAACACAGAATGCTATAGGTCTGAAACATAATGCAGAAGAGCAGAAAGAAAACATAGCTGCATATCAGGCTAAAATGACCGAATTGATAAAGCAATTAGATCAGCTTAAAGAGGAAAAAGATAAATTCACAACCAAATTTTTAAGCATTTTTAGTGATAAAAAGAAAAAGAAGTTAATAGAAGGAATTGAACAGAAGCAACGCGAAATAAAACGAGAAATGGAGGATCTTGCAGAGAAGCAGAAACGTGCACTGGACAAAGAAAGCAAATTACGAGAAGAATTTAATATCAGCCAGACTAAATTAACAGACGGCACACAGAAGTTTACTGAAGATAACGAAGCAAACCTTCAGCTTTTAGGCCAGGAAAAACAACTGAAAGAAGAGCTGGAGAAAATTTTAGACAAAGAGACAAATTACGATAACGAGAAGACATTTAAACTGGGAACTTCAAGTGAATTAGAAACCTTTATCTCCCAGGCCGAAGAGGCAATTAAAAAACGAAAAGACAACCTGGCTAAAATCGAAGTTGATAAGAAAAAAGCCCTTGATAGAGCATATAAAAAAATCCTGGAAGAATGTAAGCAGAAAGACAAAGAATACGGCAATCTGGATAAGCAGAAACGTGAGCTGGAACGGAAACTTGAGGAAAAAAAGCTTTCAATGAACACGGCAGAAAAGGCTTATCAGAACAATGAGGCAAATTACAATAAAAATATTAAGGACATCCAGCTGACTGCCATGAAAAATCGTACACCGGCAGGCAACGAATACCTCAGCAACATGCAGACACTGAAAAAATCGCAGACAGAAATTGAAGCAAGATTGAAAAAGTATGCTCTCCTTTCACAGGCCATTGACGAATTAAAGCATAGTGAAAGAAAAGTCGGCAGCACGAACTCCAACGAATTTCAAACCATGGTGGAGGCTCTGGAATCTTTCTCCACTATTATGCGAAATCCGGAATCCAAACAGGCTGACATGGATCAGAGCTGCATCAACGCAATTCAGGCCTGCGAAAATTACGTAGAAAAACGAAATCAGGATCACCTTAGTTTTATGCGATCCGGTTTCGGTAAATACAGAATCAACCGTGCAAATTCCATTTCCAGTGCTTTGAAAACATTCAGCCCCGGTGTTACAGCCTACCTTGATCAGCAAAGAGAAAATACAAATACCCGTGTAAGAGTATCTTTCACAGACAACAGCAATCAGCGAATGGTAAGGTCAAATCCACAAGAGGGACCAAAAGTATCAGAAAAAAAACTTGAGAGATAATCCTAAAATCCCCCTTAAGCAGCCGGCTTAAGGGGGATTTTATTAGGCTTTTCCTAAATCCTGAGGATGGATGACAGGATCCATATTTTTCTCTTTTGACCGTTCTTTTGCAGTCTGCAGCTCTCCCTGATACATTTTGTTCAGTACCGCCTTCACCTCACGCCCGGAAATTTCAGTTTTTTCTCCCGATGCCTTTTCTTTCGATACATTTTCTTTCGATGCCTTTTCTTTCGGGTTCAGAATTTCCTCGATCTGATTTTTCAGCTCCGTTGCTGCTTTGTTTCCCTTCTTTTCCAGCTCCTGCGCATACAGGCAAATCGTTTCCATATCGGTACGTACCCGTTCCATATCTATTTTATCATTCGCCTTTTTCCCAATCGCTTTTTGCAGCTGCTCCACAGAAACCCGTTGTCTCTCCTCCGGTCTTTTCACTGAGATCAGCCCAGTCTCCAGAGAACTCTGTGCATAATTCCACAGGCGTTCCTGTGCCTCCAAAGCCTTGACTCCCAGCACATGCACCGGATCATCCGGTCTTAAGGTTTTCAGGTTGCTCTGCAGAGTTACCTTCATCTTTCCATAGATCTGATTTCCGATGTATCCGGCTAATTGAAAATCATTTTTCTGACGCAGATCCGCTTTATATCTTTCCTGCGGCGCTGCGCTGTTTTCAAAAAATCTTTCACTTTCCGTTTTTCCCTGGAGCAGTATCTGAAGATCTGTTGCCGCATCAATACGCGCCTGATTATCTTCCTTGATCTTAAACACATGGCTTTTATTGCGATAACGTTCAATTTCGTGATTCAGATTCTGTCTAGCCGTTTCCAGATTTCGATAGCACGCTGTCAGCTTTTCTTCCCGGGTCTGCAGATCCTTCTTTTCTTTTACAGGTTCCGGATGGATCCTATTATCCTTTGTATCGGACAAGATCTGCCGCATTTTCTGATATTCCCGGGCATATTTCTGAAAAGCCCTATACATAGACCGGAATTTCTTGCTGCGGTCTTCCAGTTCTTTTGCGCCGTTATCATCCAGACGTTTCTTAATCTCCTTCAGCTTTTTGTATTCCTCATTTTGCAGCTGCAATATTTTTTCAAAATCGATCTTAAATTCCTGTTTGCTGTATCGGATCGGAGCTTTATCCTTGTTGGCCTCACCCACAGGTTCTCCCTTTTGGGCATTCTTCACATCGAATAAATGATCCGCTGCCATGTAAAAAATATTGCTTGGGATTTCCATTATCGGCTGATTGGTTATCGGATCTTTGTCCTTTTCCTCCGGCAGCGGCACCAGTGAGGTCAGCTTAAGTCGATCCCACTCATTTTCCTTCACAATATGGATGGAACCGTTTTCATTGATCAGCTTTCTATTTTGAAACTTCAGCTCATCCTTCTCACGTCCCTTTTGGATCATCTCTTGCAGCTGAGCCAGTCTCTTTGAAGCTGCCGCCACCTGCTCTTCCCTGAAATGATAGGGCTTCAGCAGCTCCTCCAGCTCCTGACTTGTCATAGCTTCTACCGCAGCCGCCATTTTCTCGGTTATGATCTTCAGGTTATCCGGCCTTGCCAGACGCATAACACCTCCCTCTTTCAATGCTCCGAAGGAGTTATCGTTATCAATCCCCTTCACTCCCAGCAGCTTTGGATGTTCCGGATCCGAAAAATCCTGCTGAAAGAAAAAGTTGTTCGCATGGCGGTCTGTATTGGCACACAGATAATCCAGGATCTGAAGGTCTGCCAGAGAACTGAGCATTGCTTTGCTGTTAAACTCTTTGGGATCTACCTTATAAAACGGATCGGTGCCTGTCAGATAGGCCGGATCAGCTGTATTAGGACCGGCTGTCTCCATCATGACACCTGCAACCTCTTTTCCCTCTCGTTTTACCGTAACACGACTGCTGTTAGCTAAAAGATCCGGAAATCCCAGCATACGCGCTACATCGCTCATGGCTGCGGAGCGTTTGGAAATCTCATCTCCCGGATTGATTCCGGACAGGCGCAGTACCGTATGACGGTTTCTGTTTTTTTCCACATCAACTGCCAGCTCTTTAAGGACTGCCCGGAAGTTTTCATTTTCCTTATATTCCTGCTTGATACCGTTTGACCGGTCAATATACTGATCCACTGCATCCATTTTCTTCTTCTTGAAATCAAATGCAGCGAGGCGGAATGCGTTAAATTCTTTACGCATATTTAGACTGCCAAATATTTCCCTAAGCGGCTCATTATACTGGGGATGTTGTTTTATATAACGCTCAAAGATTTTCCTCGCATCCGTCATTTCCCCGGTTTCTGCAAGCTCTGCGGTGAAGAATCCCTGATGCAGCTCACCGTTTTCATCGGTGTATTCCACCGCCTCTCGGTTGCTCATGGCAGCTCCTACGGGGTCGCTGTTTGTGTTCTGTAACCGGATAACAGGCGTTTTTAAGCCGTGGATCACATTTGCCAGCGGAGGAAGATTTCCGGATGAAACTCCTTTCAGCTGGTTATTATTCTGCACCAGCAGCGAACACAGACTATCATATTCCAGAATATTCTGATCTTTTTCCCACAGTCTGGTAACATCCTTTACACATTCCCCATACAGACTGGTAAGCTCTTTATATTCCTTATCTGTCATAGGCAGACAGCTTCCGGATCCGTTTCGCCTGATATAGTGCAGCTGCACATCGGATAAAAGCTGTTCCATATCCTGCTTCAGGATCTGTGCCGTTTTCTGCTTGTAATCCAGATGGTCTTTAACCGTATTCCACAGCTGAAACAGCTCCTCATATACCGTGCCGGATACAAATTCGTAATAAGGAGACTCTTTATCTACCAATGGAAGGAGCTTCCGGTCCTGCTCCTTATCCGGCTGAGCATTCTGTTTTTCTTCTTCATCCTTCTGCTGAAGCTGATTTCTGTATTTTTCCGGGTCACTCTTCCATTTCCTATAAGTATCCGGCAGATTCTTATCTTTTTCTAATGGCTGAAGCTGCAGTACGCACCAGAGGTTGTTCAATTCCTCTTTTAAGTTTTTTTCGCTGCGGCTATCCTGCGGGAACAGTTCGTCGGCTCTCTTATTCTCCGTCAGCCCCAGAAGCTTATAAACAGAATACAGTTTTTCGTAGCTTTCGGACAGAGGATCCTCCCCAATCTGATTCTCTTGATCCTGATTCGCCAGTTCCAGGATCAAACGCAGGGCCTGATCCATGCTCCGGGCCTGCTGTCCTGTTGCCGTGCGAAGCAGACGGATGTAATCCTTCTCCTGCATCGGTTTTTCGGTTGGAATCGCATATCTCATATAGGAAACGCTCCTTTCTCTCTACCGGTCTTTATCTTGCTAGGAAATGCCACCTGTTATTTATCGTTTTCAGGTAATTTTACAATACCATAGGTCATGGGACAACTGTGGGACAAAATGGCTGCGCTTTATCCTTTTTTCGTTTTCTCCGGCTCCACCGGATCTCCCGGATACTCGATCACATAAAACTCATATCCATTGATCACTCTGGTTTTTCCATATAGTATCATTATAAACAACCTGCCAAAAATTGCAAACATCAACTGGCTCTGTGCCTCTTTAAACAAAAAAAATTCCCATCCTCCGAATCAGTAAGGATGGGAATCCGATATTTTAAACATTGCCTGACAGCCAGGCTGCAATAAAGAACAAGGCAAAGCCGAAAAGATAAACAAGTCCTACAATGGAAAGTCCTCTTAACCACGGGTCGATCTTGTGTTCCTTTGTATTTACAAGATTGTAGTTTAAAAGTGCAAAAACAGGGGTTGTAATAAAGGAAGCGATCATGGCAAAACGGAGCATGGTAGCTACATTTCCTGCGAAAAGATAAACAATGATCAGACCAATGGCTGATGTAGCTGTGGTCCAAACGGCCAGTGACATTTTTCCTGCTTCTTTCTTTTCTAACAGCAGACGGAGTGCTTCATTATTTGCACGGGAATAACCGTCGATAACCGTAAGCACCGTTCCGAAGATGCAGAGGAATGCGATAAAGGTAATGAGCAGTCTTGACCAGCTGCCGAATACAGATGCATACATATTAACAAACTGAGCAATATAGGCAGCGGATGCGCTTAAAACCTCTTCCCCGGAGCCGAACTGGATCAGCGCACCAAGGGCACAGAAGATAACAGCCAGGATCGCTGTTCCGATATAACCTACATTAAAATCAAACAATGCATCCTTAAGGGACATGTTTTTGATCTGTTTTCTTTTCTCTACCTGCCACATGGAGTTAATGGCCGAAATCTCAATAGGGCATGGCATCCAGCCCATAAGAGAAACGATAAAGGGAAGCGCAGCCAGCCGCCACGGGGTAGGAGCTTCAAAATTCGGTGCATATTCACGATGTCTGAAAAGAGCGATCACTACTGCTAAGGTTGTGGCAACGGTAAGGGCTGTCATAACCCATTTTGACAGAGAATCAATAAAACGGTATCCACCGATTAAAAGCATAGCCCAGATGATCACGATGATGATCGTAGTAAGCTGTGAAAGAGACAGCCCGAATCCGTTGGGTGCAATGTTAAAGAGGATCGCCGCACAGAGAATGCCTACACCTGCGGTATTTACGATCGCAGAAAATACATTCAGTGCGAAGAAAACAACCAGCCAGCCTTTTCCTCTTTCTGCATATCCCTGGATCAGGGTTTTGTTGTTCTCCATGGTATACTGGGAACCAAAACGGAAAAACGGATACTTAAATATATTGATCAGGATGATCAATATAGCCATCTGCCAGCCGTAGATGGCTCCCGCCTGAGTGGATGAAACGATATGGGAACCGCCCACCGCAGCAGATGCCATCAGAATTCCGGGGCCTAAAGCCCTCATTTTCGACTTCCATGTTGAGTTTTCTTGTGTTTCGGGTGATATTGACATATAAACCTCCTAGATCCGTCAAATATACTCCCGGGATCTCCCCTAAGATCCGTCTTAAAGAGTATACAGCGTTATTCCCCTCTTAAAACCCGCTACACCCGCAATTGATCGGTTCCTTCAACTTTTTTTGCCATTGCAAACAGAAAACACATCTGTTTGCTGATCTCTTAACAGATTTCAGCACCGGCCGGCATATTCTTCTCCGGTACCATTAAGGACAGATTTCCCTCTGCATCTTCGGCGCACAGAAGCATGCCTTCGGATACGACTCCTGCTAATTTGGCAGGTTTCAAGTTAGTTACTACCATAACCTTCTTTCCTACCATTTCCTCCGGTGAGTAATGAGCCTTGATGCCGCTTACGATCTGGCGGGTCTTGGTTCCGATCTTTACCTGGGAGCAGAGAAGTTTCTTGGACTTGGGAACTGCTTCACATTTAATGATCTCCCCCACCTGGAACTGCAGCTTTGCGAAATCATCGTAGGTGATCTCAGCCTTCGGCTCTAAGTCGATGCCCTCTTCCTGCGCTGCTTCTTCTGCCGGTTTTGCAGTTTCTGCTGCAGCTGCTGCGTTCATTTCCTCTACTTTTGCCATAACTTCCTTGATGTCCATACGTGCAAAGAGGATCTCAGGCTTATCTGTTACCTTGTTTCCTGAAGGATACAGGCCGAAGGTATCCATTTCTGCCAGTTCTCTCTTCTTTGTATTCAACTGAGCCAGGATCTTCTCAGAAGTTTCCGGCATAAATGCCTCTAACAGAGAAGCGCCGATGGTAATAGCTTCTGTCAGGTTGTAAAGAACGGTTGCAAGGCGGTCTTTCTTAGCTTCGTCCTTTGCAAGAGTCCATGGAGTAGTCTCATCAATGTACTTGTTGCATCTTCTGAAGATACCGAAGATCTCCGTAATGGCATCTGCCACACGCAACTGAGCCATTTTTGCATCTGCCTTCTTAACTTCCTCTAATACAACAGCTTTTAAGTCTTCATCTACGGCTTCTGTGACGCCCTTGTTTTCTACAATGCCGTCAAAATACTTGTTGCTCATGGAAATGGTACGGTTTACAAGGTTTCCAAGGATATTTGCCAGGTCAGAGTTCATACGCTCTACCATCAGCTCCCAGGAGATAACGCCGTCATTTTCAAATGGCATTTCGTGAAGTACGAAGTAACGTACTGCGTCTACACCAAAGAAGTCTACCAATGTATCTGCATAGAGAACATTTCCCTTGGACTTGCTCATCTTGCCGTCGCCCTGAAGCAGCCACGGATGACCAAATACCTGCTTTGGAAGGGGTACTCCTAAAGCCATAAGGAAGATCGGCCAGTAAATGGTATGGAAGCGGATAATGTCCTTACCGATCAGGTGCAGGTCTGCGGGCCAGTATTTCTTAAACTGATCCGTGCTGTTTCCGTCACAGTCATAACCGATACCGGTAATATAGTTTGTCAGAGCGTCCAGCCATACATAGGTAACATGTTTTGGATCAAAGGTTACTGGAATACCCCAGTCAAAGGTAGTTCTGGATACGCACAGATCCTGAAGTCCCGGAAGAAGGAAGTTGTTCATCATCTCATTCTTTCTGGAAACCGGCTGGATAAACTCAGGATGATCGTTAATATACTCGATCAGCTGAGGTGCGTATTTGCTCATACGGAAGAAATATGCCTCTTCCTTTGCAGGCTTGACCTCTCTGCCGCAGTCTGGGCACTTGCCGTCTACTAACTGGGATGGGGTCCAGAAAGACTCACATGGTGTACAGTAAAGTCCCTCGTAAGCGCCTTTGTAGATATCGCCCTGGTCATACAGTTTCTTAAAGATCTTCTGTACCTGAGCTTCATGGTCTTTATCAGTGGTACGGATAAACTTATCATAGGAAGTGTTCATCAGATCCCAGATACGCTTGATCTCACCGGCAGCCTTGTCTACAAATTCCTTTGGAGTGATGCCTGCAGCCTCTGCCTTCTCCTCGATCTTCTGTCCATGCTCATCAGTTCCGGTCTGGAAGAATACATCGTATCCCTGAGCTCTCTTATATCTTGCAATACTGTCTGCCAGCACGATCTCGTAGGTGTTGCCGATATGCGGCTTACCGGAAGCGTATGCGATGGCAGTTGTAATATAATACGGTTTTTTCTTACAATCCTGACACATATTTAAATCCCTCTTTCCAGCCCCATTTTGGGGCGTTTTAATGATGTAAGTATAAGCGTTTACGGGGCTTTCGTCAAGACGCCCTATATCACATACGTTGTAATTTTCCTACATATAATATATAATGACACCAGTGTCAAAAGGTCTAACATCCGACGCAAGTTTGCTTGCAGGAGGATTTTTGAACCGTTATTGTATCCCAAAAAGGAGAACTTTATGAAACAGCGAACACAAAAATATCTGCATGCCATTCTTGCACTGGTATTATCCCTGTGCCTTATTACCGGCTGCTCACTTTTTCCAAATTCTACACCGGAAGCAGGTAAAAATACCGCTCAGGCAACCACTATAGAGGCAGCTACTGAATCTTCTTCTGACGATTTTTCTGACCAGCCGGACGAAACAGCACTTGCCACAGCCCAGGAAGCATTTGACCAGTATACGGAAGACCTGTTTAAACAGGAAGCAGCCCAGTCCTTTCTTACTCTTCACTATATGCTGGCAGACCCGGAAAGCTACGGGATCACCGATTATGACCGCACTTTAGGCACTGCCTCTGCAGAAGACGCAAAAAAGGACATAGAAGAGTTAAAACAGATCCGCTCCGATCTGGATCAGATGGACAGCCGCCTTTTGTCCAAAGACCAGCTCCTTACCTATACCATTCTTTCTTCTTACGTCAATACTCTTTTGTCTGCTGATGGATTAGAACTGTATGACCAGCCTCTTTCCACCACCCTTGGCATCCAGTCCCAGCTCCCCGTTCTTTTATCCGAATACACTTTTTACAGAAAACAGGACGTTGACGATTACCTGTCCCTTTTGTCATCCATTGATACTTATTATGACTCTATTATTGCCTTTGAAACACAGCGGGCTGACGCAGATCTTGGCATGTGCGATACGGTGATCGACAATATCATCCGCTCCTGCAATGCTTATCTCATTGACGCAGACCACAGCTTTATGGCCGAGACCTTTGCTTCCCGTTTAGATGAAATGGGCGGTCTCTCTGACCAGGAAAAGGCTGATTATAAAGCAAAAAATAAAAAAGCTATTGATGAGCATTTCGTACCCGCCTATGAACGGCTTATAAACGGGCTGGAAGACTTAAAGGGAAGAGGTTCCAATGATAAAGGTCTTTACTACTACCCGGAAGGCCGGAAATATTATGAATATCTGGTAAATGCCAGCACAGGAACTTCCTACAGTGACGTTTCTGCTTTAAAACAGGCCATTAACAAGCAGATGGCAGCAGAACTGACCGCTGTAAACCAGCTGTTAAGCGATGATCCTTCTTTAGGAGACAAACTGGAGACCTCTGCTTTTACCCTTACAGATCCAAAGGAGATTTTGGAAGACCTGAAAGCACAGTGCCAGGCAGATTTTCCTCCTGTAGATGACTGCAACTATACCATTAAAAATGTGCCAAAAACATTAGAAGGCTTTTTAAGCCCCGCCTTTTATCTCACAGTGCCCATTGACCGGCCGCAGGATAATTCCATTTACATTAATAACCAGAGCACAGATGCAGGCTCTCTCTACACCACCATGGCCCATGAAGGCTATCCGGGACATATGTACCAGACCAATTATTTTAACCAGCATAACACCTGCAATCTGCGCAATGTCCTGGATTTTCAGGGCTATATGGAAGGATGGGGAACTTATGCGGAATATTATGCTTATGGTTTAAACAATGGCTTAGATGAAAACATGGGCCAGCTTTTGCAGCACAATTCCGCCTTTACACTTGCCCTTTATGCACTCCTTGATATTAATATCCACTACGAAGGCTGGAACATGGACCAGGTAAGAGAATATCTGAACATGTATTTCCAGATAGATGATCCGTCCGTTATTTCTTCCATTTACTACGAAATAGTGGAAAATCCGGCTAATTATCTGACTTACTACACCGGTTATCTGGAACTTTCAAATATGAGAGAGGAAGCTAAACAAAGATTAGGCAGCCGCTTCTCTCTGCTGGAATTTAACCGCTTTATTTTGGACATAGGACCGGCACCTTTCAGTGTGATCCGAAATTATTTTACACAGTGGCTGATTCAAAACGGCGAAAATCAATAAGGCCGTCAGAAATATATTTTATTTCCTTTACCAGTCACATTGACCGGTTTTGTATTTCCATCGTCATACAACATCCAGCTTTCAAAAGTACAGATATCGTCATTTTCCTCAATGGACAGCATCAGCTCTTTTTCAAAGTCATGGATCAGTTCTTTACGCCGCGGATTGGGATAGCGGTTTGTCAACATATAACAGATACGCGGCATAGGCGGTGTATGGAAAGAATAATAGGTAAGATTTGAGTTATGGCTGAATTCATGGACAACGGACATAGGGGCAACCGCCCACCGGCCTGGTTTATTTAAGTAATGCTGCAGCGTAGAACCGGTATTTACATTTAAAAGGCTGTAACAGCCATGTCCCCAGTGGGCGTCATGCCATGCTTCATAGTCCGGCCCCCAATGAAGATAGACCTCATTTTCAGGATTTAATTCTTCGCACAATATATCATCATGGTAGGAGCTGTCTGCATGGCAGATCAGATACATCAGTTCCCGGTAAATAGGCTTGGAAATGACCTCCGGATGATTGCCCCCACTGAATACAAAGCCAATATCCGCGGAGCGGTTCTCCACCAGCCTCTGGATCTCATTGGAATGGTGGGTATTGATCGTAAGGCGTACATTGTTATATTTTTCAATATAATAATGATAAAAAGGCAGAAAGGTATAGTTATTGACTGCATCCACGCTGGCAACTGTCAGTGACTGGAGCATAGACCGGTTCTTTAAATTCTGGGTATCTTTCCAGAGGGAATCCCACTGATTGGCTATCTGTATAAAGGAGATCCCGTAGGATGTCAGTTCTACTACACGCTGCCCCTTGGAACGGTACAATAAAGGCACGCCGATCTCGTCTTCCAGCTGATTGATACGGGCACTTACTGTGGACTGGGAAATGTGAAGGGCGTTGGCAGCAGCTGAAATCGTTCCATTGGATATGATCGACAAAAATGTTTCGATATGTTCATAATTCATTTACATTTTCTCCTATAAAATATCGGTTTTACAAGTATTATATAATTAAAATATTCGTTTTACAAGTCTTTTCCTATGTGCTATTCTTTACTCAGAAAGTCAATGGGGCCCATAAAGAAACAGACATTCTTAAGAGAAACATAAATACATTCAGGAGGGATTTTAATAATGAAAGAATTGATCAGTGAGTTAAAGAAAATGGACACTGCCAGCGTATCTGATGCCATGGATAAATTAGGTATCCCATGCGGATTATTAGGGATCCAGGCAGTCATTCCCGGTCACAAGATCTGCGGCGAAGCTTTCACTGTACACTATGTTCCATGCGGCATGAACAAAGGAACGGTTGGTGATTTCTTAGACGATGTACAGCCTGGACAGGTAGTTGTGATCGACAATGCAGGACGTAATTACTGCACTGTATGGGGCGATATCATGACTTATACTTCCAAAAGCAAAGGTGTTGAGGGAACCGTTATCGATGGCGTATGCCGTGACGTAAATGGTATTAAAGAAGTAGATTACAGCATCTTCACCAAGGGCCGTTACATGGTTACCGGAAAAGAGCGTGTTCAGGTAGACGCTGTCAATGTTCCGGTTGCTGTTTCCGGCGTACAGGTCCGCCCGGGAGATATTATTTTAGGAGATGATTCCGGCGTTCTGTGCATTCCAAAGGAAGTTGCTGAAAAAGTTCTTGAAATTGCCAAACATATTGAAGAGGTTGAGCAGAAGATCATTGCTGAAGTGACAAAGGGAAGCACATTAAAGGCAGCCCGCGAGAAGCTTGGATATCATCACCTGCAGTCCAAAGAATCATAATCAGCAAAGGAGAGGGGTAAAATGGGGATCTCATATGACTTACTGGCGATCTTAGCCGTAGTTTTCGTATTTGTTATCAGTTCTTTTAAGAAGAATCCGCTTCACATCGGCATCATCGGCATGTGTGTAGCATGGATCTTAGGAAGAGTAACCGGATTAACAGACGTAAAAATCTTTGGTTTCTTCCCAACTACATTGTTCGTAAGATTGTTCGGAATTTTATTTTTCTTTTCTATCAGCCAGATCAACGGTACCATCGAGATTCTGGCAAAAAAGATCCTGTCTAAAACAGGACGAAATGTAAAACTGATGCCGTTTTTCATCTTTTACACCGGTGTTATCTTAAGCTCCCTGGGTGTTCCAAGTATGGCCGGATTTGCCGTACTTACCGGACTTGGCATCGCTCTGGCACTGGAAACTGGTGGAAGCCCGCAGCTTTTTGCTATTGCAGCAGGTTATGGAACAGGCTGCGGCGTTTACAGCCCTATGAATGAATACACTGCAAATATCACTTCTGCCTGCGAAAGCGCCGGTTTAGACGTGAGCCTGGTTTCTATCTATCTGTTCTGCCTTGTTGCGTACAGCTTCAGTTTTCTGGTTCTTTATTTATGCCTTGGAGGATATAAGGCTCAGGGCAAGGGGGATGGCACCGATGTATTAAAAGATCTGCCGGCATTCAACCGTCAGCAGATCATCACTCTGGTTGGTATTGCTGCTATTCTGGTACTTGTTATGTTCTTTAAGGTAGATATCGGTTGGGCTGGTATCCTGGTTGCTGCTGTTGCTATCTTACTGGGAGCAAGCACCTGTGCTGATGCTTTAAAGAAAGTATCTCTTCCATCTCTGATCCTGGTATGCGGAGTTGGACAGCTGTTATCTATCGTTTCTGAATTAGGCGGCTTTGAGCTTCTTGGAAATGCCCTTGCGTCTATCATGACTCCAAAGACCGTTCCGCCACTGTTAAGCCTGACCTCCAGCACCATGTCTCTGTTTACAATTTCCAGACTCTGCGTGCTTACACTGGTACCGACCATTCCCGGAATCCTGGCGAAGATCCCAACCGCATCCGTTGCTGCTGCCATTACAGGTGTGGCTGCCGGTGCAACTGCTTCCAACATCGGACCGCTTTCTATCTGCGGTGCTATGATCATGTCTAACCTTGGACTGCAGCTGGGTGAAGAAAAAGCAGCTACTTACTTCGGAAAGCAGATGCTTATGGGTGTAATTGCAGCTGTGTCCGTTGCATTTGTAGGACTGGTTGCATCATTCCTTGGATTACTTTAAATCTTAGTTGTAAATGCGAAACGTTAAAGGAGGAGCCAAAATGGAACAGATCACGATCCCGTGTACTTATATGCGTACCGGAACAAGCAAGTCTGTATATTTTAAAAAAGAAGTACTTCCTGCGGATCCCAAGGAGAGAGACCGCATCTTATTAGAAGTTATGGGTAGCCCGGATCCGATCCAGATCGACGGTATGGGCGGTGGTTCCCCATCTACCAGTAAAATAGCCATTATATCCCGTTCTGAACGTGAAGACGCAGATATTGACTATACCTTCGGTCAGGTTTCACTGACCGAAAAAAAGATTTCTTATACCAGCAACTGCGGCAACTGTTCCTCCGGTGTCGGCCCATTTGCAGTAGACGAAGGCCTGGTTGAGGTTACAGAACCGGTAACAGTTGTACGTGTATACAATACCAATACAAACAAGATCCTCACAGAATATGTTCCTGTAAAAGATAAAAAAGCCCAGGTATGCGGCGATTACAAGATCGACGGTATTCCGGGAACAGGCGCAAGGATTGGGATCGATCTGTCCAACACAGTCGGCGCTTATTCCGGCAGACTGTTCCCTACAGGAAACAGGATCGACTATATGGAGATCGACGGACAGAAGATCCCTGTTACATTAATGGATCTTGGAAATCCTATTGTATATGTTCATGCAAAGTATGTTGGAGCTGTGGGAAATGAAAACCGCAACGAGATCAACAATAATGCTGAACTGATGAAACGTCTGGAAACCATCCGTGAAAAAGCGGCTGTGATGTTAGGTGTATGCCATGAAGGTGAATGCGCTGCCAAGGTTTCTCCTAATATCCCGCTGATCTCATTTTTCCATGAACCTATGGATACCACAGATTATGTATCCGGCAGACTGATCTCTGCAAATGATATTGATTTCGTTGCCAGAAATCTGTTTATGTTAAAAGCCATTGATACATACACTGCCATCGGCGCCACAAATACAGCTATCTGCTCTGTCATTCCAGGTACTGTATTATATGAGGCATCTGCCCATCGTACATTAGACCGCGATATGGTCATTTTCGGAAATCCCCGCGGTTTCAGTGACGCCCAGGTACACATCTTGGATACACCTGACGGTGTTGTTGTAGAAAAAGCCATTATGGGCCGGACCGCCAGACGCATTATGGATGGCGTTGTCTATGTAAAAAATCCAACTTTAGAATAAGGAGCAAATGAAATGAATCTTTCAGAAAATTTAGAGATTCTGCAGCAGCTTCCCACTGGAAATGTTGCAGACAATAATAATACTGCAGCAAAACAGGGAGTTATGGATTCCGGCATTAAGCCGATCGACCCGGCCAGCCACATGGTAGGACGTGCATTTACAGTACGCTGCCATCCTGGCGACAATCTGGCACTCCATCAGGGCATCTACGCAGCACAGCCAGGTGATGTACTTGTATTAGACTGCCATGGATATACAGAAGCAGGACACTTTGGAGATATCATGGCACTGGCCTGCAAAGTACGCGGACTTGCAGGTGTGATCATTGATGGAAGCTGCCGTGATGCAGAAGATGTTAAAGCACTGGGATTACCTGTTTTTGTACGGGCTTACAATCCTTCTGGAACTGTAAAAGCTTCCTTAGCCGAAATGAACGTACCTGTTGAGTGCGGCGGCATCACTGTTCGTCCAGGAGATATTGTCCTGGGTGACTGTGACGGTGTTGTAGTGGTTCCACAGGAAGTGGAAGATGAGGTTTTTGCCAAAGCACAGGCTAAATTTGAAAAAGAGAAAAAGATCGTAGAAGCTTTATATCAGGGAAAAACTACTCTTGAGATCTATGGCTTTGATAAACTGATCGAAAAGAAAATGAATACTGGCTGCTAATTACTCATTGATATAAAAAACATCATACAAAAACTGCTGCAAGATGTGATACTTCACCTTTGCAGCAGTTTTTGTATGCATTTTTCTTTATGCGGCTTTTTATGCGTTTTCTTTTACGAAGTCTCTTTTTAGCTTTCCATCTGCCGCCCTAAAAACCCGCAGGCTGTGGCCGCCAGCTTCATTTCCATTTCCCCAAACCGTGCTCTTGGCTCCCGGCTCATAATGGCTACGGCTCCAATGGCATCACCTTCGCAGATGATAGGGGCCACCACCTGGGCTGTGACACCTTCCAATTCTTCATCTACCAGCTGGACAAAGCCTTTGTCATCTTTTCCTGCCTGAACAGTCTGGCGTTCGTTGATGACCCGCTCCAGGCTCTGGCTGATGGCCTTTTGCAGCAGTTCTTTTCTGGCTCCGCCGGATACAGCGATCACCTGGTCCCGGTCTGTGATGCACACGATCAGGCCTGTTGCCTGGGACATGGCCTCTGCGTACTGCCCTGCAAAAGCAGCCAGTTCCACCATAGGGGAATATTTCTTTAAAATGATCTCCCCCTCACGGTCTGTGAATATCTCTAAAGGCGTTCCTTCCCGCAAACGCAATGTCCTTCGTATCTCCTTCGGGATCACCACACGTCCAAGGTCATCGATCCTTCTTACGATTCCTGTAGCTTTCATAACGTTTATTCCTCCTGCATACCACAAAACATCTCTGTTTCCAGTTTCCATATTGTGTGTCTTATGGGTAGTATGTGGAAATGCGAGTAAAATATACACTGTTATTTAATATATCTGCCACTGCTGCGTCAAAGCCTTTGATCATCTGGCCTGCGCCGCATACGAACTCTAATGGTTCACCTCTGTCAGTCTTTTTCTCACGCCCCTTCTATTGAATTTCCCACAAAACAAAGTATACTGATATCATAAGGAGAAGCATAAAGAAAGGGGATATATTTATGGTTATCTACAAAGCAAAAAACTATCAGGATCTGAGCCGCAAGGCCGCAAATATCATTTCTGCCCAGATCATCATGAAACCGGACTGCGTACTGGGGTTAGCTACCGGTTCTTCACCTGTTGGTACTTACAAACAGCTGATCGAATGGTACAACAAGGGGGATCTGGACTTTGCCAAAGTCACTACCATTAACCTGGACGAGTACAAAGGACTTGGCCCGGATAATGACCAGAGCTATCGCTATTTTATGAACACCAACCTGTTCGACCATGTAAATATTGACAAAGCCCGCACCTTCGTTCCAGACGGCTTAGAGCCGGATCCGGAAAAAGCCTGCGCTGCCTATAATGAGATCATCCGCTCCCACGGCGGCATTGATCTGCAGCTTTTAGGACTTGGCCGAAATGGCCATATCGGCTTTAATGAACCTGGCGCAGCTTTTGAAAAAGAGACCCACTGCGTAGACTTAACAGAAAGCACCGTTGAAGCAAATAAGCGTTTCTTCGCCTCTGAAGAAGATGTTCCAAAACAGGCATACACCATGGGCATCAAAAATATTATGCAGGCAAAAAAGATCCTGCTTATTGCAGGCGGCGAGGAAAAAGCAGAAGCCTTAAAGAACTCTCTTTATGGCCCCATCACACCATCTGTTCCAGCATCTATTTTACAGCTGCACAATGATGTGACCGTGATCGCAGATGAAGCTGCATTAAGTCTTATTATGTAACCATTTTATCAAAAGAACCTGCTTCCACTAGTTGAATTTCCTTAGAAAATATGGTATTCTAGGCTTTATCAATTGTATCTGAACTATATAGCGTTATTTTTTTTACGTTGATACTTTGTCGCTTTAAACTGACAAACGTATTACTGCCATCCGGCGCAGTCGTCGGATAATATGTTTGTTTACCCATAGAATCCTGTAGAAATGAGAGAAAACCATGAACCAGTCAGAAACATTACTTGAAATAAAAGATCTGTGTGTGGAATTCAAGACCATGGCCGGAACGGTACACGCAGTAGACCATTTAAGCTATACGCTCCACCGCGGTGAAAAGCTTGGCATCGTTGGGGAAAGCGGAAGCGGAAAAAGCGTGTCTTCCCTGGCTATGATGCAGCTGATCCCCAATCCTCCGGGCAAAGTTACCGGCGGACAGATCTTATATAATGGAAAAGATCTGGTTCAGCTTTCTGAACGGGAAATGCAGAAGATCCGCGGAAATGAGATCTCCATGATCTTCCAGGAACCTATGACTTCTTTAAATCCCATCATCCGCTGCGGAAAGCAGATCGCAGAATCCCTGCAGCTGCACAGAGGCATGAAAAAGAAAGAAGCCATGGAAGAAGCCATTAAAATGATGCAGGCAGTTGGTATCGCCAATCCGGCGGCCCGTGCCTATGAATATCCTCATCAGATGTCCGGCGGTATGCGCCAGCGTGTGATGATTGCCATGGCTTTGGCCTGTCAGCCACAGATTTTGATCGCAGACGAGCCTACTACGGCTCTGGATGTGACCATTCAGGCACAGATCCTGGACCTGATCCGTGATCTGAACCGGGAAATGAACACCTCTGTTGTGTTTATCACCCATGACCTTGGGGTCGTAAGTGAGCTGTGCGATACCGTTATCGTTATGTATAATGGTCATATCGTAGAAAAAGCACAGGTGGCTGACATTTTCAGAGAACCGCTTCATCCTTACACACAGGGACTTTTAAGCGCTATCCCAAGGATCACCAAAGAGCGCAAACCATTATCCACCATTGAAGGTATGGTTCCAAACCCGGTAGAACGCATCAAGGGCTGCCGTTTCTGGCCAAGATGTCCAAAAGCCTGCGACCGCTGCCGCAAGGAAGAACCACCGGTATTTTCTGTTGGAGAAGACCGTCAGGTACGCTGCTGGCTCTATGCACAGGCAGATAATGGAAGTCAGGAGGCAGTAACCAATGGCTGATGAGAACAAGAACAAAGACGTACTGGTCCACGCAGACCATGTAAAAGTATATTTTAAAGGAAAAGACAAAAAATCCGGCACAGTCCGTGCTGTAGATGATATTTCATTTGATATTTTCGCAGGTGAGACTTTTGGTGTAGTTGGAGAGTCCGGCTGCGGAAAGAGTACCTTAGGACGTACCCTGATCCGCCTGATCCCGGCTACTGACGGCCATGTTTATCTGGACGGGGAAGACATTTCCGGATTAAAGGGCAAAGCATTAAAACAGATGCGCAAAAAGGCCCAGATCATTTTCCAGGATCCGTCTGCATGCTTAAATCCAAGACGTACCGTGCGCCAGATCCTTATGGAACCTTTTCAGATCCACCACATGACCGGTTCCATGGATGTAGATGCAAGGATCGAGGAACTGCTCCATTTAGTAGGCCTTGACACCTACCATTTAAGCCGTTATCCTCATGAGCTTTCCGGCGGACAAAAACAGCGTATCGGTATTGCAAGAGCACTGGCCTTAGAGCCAAAGCTTATTATCTGTGATGAAGCGGTTTCCGCCCTTGACGTATCTGTCCAGGCACAGGTGTTAAACCTGCTCCAGGAATTAAAAGAGCGTCTGGGACTGACCTATTTCTTCATCTCCCACAACTTAAACGTTGTTTACCAGGTCAGCGACCGTGTAGGCGTTATGTATCTGGGAAAAATGGTGGAGATCGCCGCTTATGACCAGCTGTATGAGAAACGTTATCATCCTTATACAGAGGCACTTTTATCTGCCATCCCACAGGTTGACGCAGATGACCGGGCAGAACGGATCCATTTAACAGGCGAAGTTCCAAGTCCTTCTGATCCGCCTTCCGGCTGCCCGTTCCACACCCGCTGTCCAAAGGCCTGCGATATCTGTTCCAAAGAGATCCCCCAATTAAAGGAGATCGAAAAAGGCCATTTTGTGGCATGTCATTTATACCAATAGTCAAAAAACAGCTTTTAATGCTGTTGCAAATATCTATATGTGCTCCCGGGTTTCGGGAGTACATATAAAAACAAGAGGAGGATTTTAATTATGAAAAACAAAAAACTCTTAGCCCTCGCCCTCTCCATGGCAGTTGCAGCAGGCTGCACCGCATGCGGCGGCGGACAGGCATCCACAGACACTTCTGCAGCAGGTTCTTCTGACAGCACCCAGGCAGAAAGCAGCACCACCGGCGACAACACCGTGATCGTTGCCATGGGTTCCGGTTTCTCCACTTTGGATCCGGGCTATGTTTACGAAAAATACCCGCAGCTGATCGTAAATGCCTGCTATGAGAACCTGTTTAAGTTCTACGAAAATGACGGAACCCCGCAGCCTTGTCTGGCAGACACTTACGAGTTTTCCGAGGACGGCTTAACTCTGACTGTGAAATTAAAAGACGGTCTGACCTTTGCAAGCGGCAATAAGATCACTTCCGCAGACGTTGCTTTCAGCATCAACCGTACTAAAAACTTAAAGGGAAATCCTTCCTTCATCTGCGATACCATTGAAACCATTGAAACTCCGGACGATGCTACTGTGATTTTCCACTTAAATCAGCCTGACAGTGCCATTCTTTCCAAGCTGACCTATTCTTCACTGGCTGTCCTTGACAGTGCTGTAGTGAAGGAAAACGGCGGTACGGACGCAGAAGACGCTGCTTTCTCCGATACGGCCCAGAGTTTCCTTGACAATGCAAGTGCCGGAAGCGGTATGTACATCCTGACAAGCTACACTCCGGATGAAGAAGTTGTTCTGGAAAAGAACCCGAATTACTGGGGCGATGCTACTAACGTAGACAAATACATTTTAAAGATCCAGCCGGATGCCAACACTCAGATGATGACTCTGTCTTCAGGAGATATTGATGTGGCGTTAAACCTGACTGATGATACGTTGGAAGAGCTGGGCTCAGCTGAGAATGTGGAGATCGTAGACGGAACCACCAAGATGATCGGCTTCGTTATGATGAACATGAATGAAGAGTACGGCGGCCCTGTTTCCAACCCAGATGTACAGAAAGCTATCCGCAAGGCTCTTGATTACTCTGGAATCCGCATGATCTGCGGCGAAGGCACTGTAACTCCTTACGACATTATCCAGGAAGGCTTTATGGGAAGCAAAGGAACCCGCCCGGATGATTACACCAACATCGAAGAAGCTAAGCAGCTGTTAGCTGATGCCGGTTATCCTGATGGATTTGACGTAGACATGACCGTTTCTGATCTGGATATGGAAGGTATCCTTTTAACAGACCTGGCTCAGAAGGTAAAGGATGACTTATCCCAGATCGGCATCAATGTAAATATCACCACAGAAGCTTGGGCAGCAGGCTACGGCGATGCTTACCGCAACGGAACTCTTGGCTTTACTGTTATGTACTGGGGAACCGATTACAGCGATCCTAATGTACAGCTGGAATTCCTTCCGGGCGGTATTGTAGGAAAACGTGCCGGATGGACCGCTGATATGGATCCGGAGCTGGCTACAATGTATCAGGAAGCAATGGCAGCTACTGACAACGATGCCCGCACTCAGGTTCTGGAAAAGATCCAGGATGCAATGTATGAGGACGGCCCGTTCATCGTAATTGCACAGGCTCCTGCTCATATTGCTCACAGCAGCAGATTAGATGGAGTAGATATCTTTGATTCTTATACCATCGATCTGACTGAGATAAACGTGAAATAAATAGTTCAATGCCCCTTTCGGGGGCATTTGGAACATAAAATATCAAAATCTGTTGCTCCCTGCGGCACCGCCGCCGGGGACAATCTACATCAGATAGTTTAGAAAGGTACCAGATCCAAATGGGAGAGTTGAAATTTATTGGAAAACGTGTGGTTTATCTGGCAGTTATGCTGTTCGGCGTTGCCACCTTGGTATTCATCCTTACAAAGATGATACCTGGTGACCCGGTGGTGGCAAACTTAAGCCAGAGAGCCTTAAATGATCCGGAGATCGTAGCGGCCTACCGTGCAAAACACGGTCTGGACCGTCCGCTCATCGTGCAGTATATCTATTACATCCGTGATCTTCTGCACTTTGACCTGGGGACCTCTATCCGCACCAGCCGTCCGGTACTGGATGATCTGGCAAGATGTTATCCCGCTACTCTGGAACTGGCCCTGTTTTCCATCGTGATCGCTTCTGTTTTCGGCATCCTGTTTGGTATCATTTCCGCCATCCGCCGCAACAGTATCTTAGATCAGATCGTCCGGGCCGTTTCCGTAACCGGTGTCAGCATTCCGGCCTTCTGGTTTGCGCTGCTGATGCTGTACTTCTTCTACTATAAGTTAAAAATATTCCCGGGACCGGGCCGTTTAAGCAATTCCTTTTCTGCTCCGGCTTCCGTTACCGGAATGTATGTGATCGACAGTCTGTTAGAAGGGAATCCGGCAAAAGCCATGGATGCCATTCGCCACCTGATCCTTCCAAGCATCGTTTTGGCGGCCTTTACCATGGGCCTGATCACCCGAACCACCCGTTCCAATCTGTTAGACGCGCTGTCTACCGATTATGTCCGCACAGCAAAGGCAAAAGGCTTAAACAGTATCAGCCTGATCTTAAAACATGCCCTTGGAAATGCCCTGATCCCGGTTATGACCGTGATCGGTCTGGGACTTGGTAACCTTCTCGGGGGTATGGTATTAGTAGAAACCATTTTCAAATGGCCGGGTGTCGGCCAGTTTGCCTATGAATCGGTTATGGCAGCTGACTATCCGGCGATCATCGGCGTAGCACTGCTGATTGCGTTAAATTATATGGTCATCAATACAGTGGTCGATATCCTTTACGGCATCATCGATCCAAGAGTGAGGTGCAGTTAACAATGATCCATTCCCTGAAAAAATTATTAAAATCCAATTACCTGTTTACACTGGGTATTTTGATCTGTCTTGGATGGATCCTGGCAGCTGTTTTGGCGCCTGTTATTGCTCCTTACGACCCCATCGCCCAGGATCTGTCCATGCGTTTAAAAGCGCCTTCTGCCATCCACTGGTTCGGCACAGACAACTTTGGCCGTGACATTTTCAGCCGTGTGATCTACGGCGGACGTTACTCCCTTCTTGCAGGATGTCTCTCCGTTGTCATTGCAGGCATTATCGGAACTTTTTACGGTGCTCTGGCCGGTTATGTCGGCGGATGGCTGGACAATGTGATGATGCGTTTTTCTGAAATGATCCTGTCTTTCCCGTCTCTGATCCTGGCAATGATCATCAACGCAGTTATGGGCTCCAACCTGTTTAACACCATGTTCGCCCTGGTCATCGTTTCCTGGCCCACCTATGCCCGCCTCATGCGAAGCGTGGTTTTAAGTGTCAAGGAAAATGAGTATGTCAATGCCGCAGAAGCTCTTGGCGCTTCCCGGATGCGTATCCTGATGAGGGAAATCATCCCTAACAGCGTCAGCTCCGTCCTGATCATGGCTACCACAGACATCGGAAACAAGATCCTGATGTTCTCCACCTTAAGCTTCTTAGGACTTGGCTCCGCTCCGCCAACACCGGAATGGGGCATGATGGTTTCTGACGGTGTGGATTATTTCAATAAATTCTGGGTTGCCGGTTTTCCGGGACTTGCCATTTTCACCATGGCAGTTGGCGCCAACTTCATTGGCGACGGTTTAAGAGACCTGTTAGATCCGAAATTAAGAACTCAGTTTTAAAAGTCAGTTGTTACGTGCCGCTGGCACTCCCACAACTGCCGCCAGCATTCGTAATTCGGGCTATCGCCCTACTTACTCATACCGGCTTGGTTGCCAATGTCTATGGTTCCTTGCGTGCAAGCACGCAGTCTCCATAGCCGCTTGGTAACACTTTCATAGTAAAGTATTATGGCGTCGGAAGGCTATATTCTAGCCCCCGGCGCCATGAGTTTATAAATGTTATAAAGGAGAAATATTATCATGAACGAAGCAAGAGCAAACCGCATTCTGGCTGCCTTAAAAGATCAGGGCGTAGACCAGATGCTCATTACCGATCCAATGTCTATCTGCTACCTTACAGGCATTTCCATGGCTCCGATCGAGCGTTTCTATGCACTGCTTTTAAAGGCTGACGGACATCATTATTATTTCCTGAACAATCTTTTCAATGTACCTGGGGACGTAGGCGTTGAAAAGGTATGGTATTCTGACACCGATCCAGTGCCGGAGATCGTTGCCGCACATCTGGACAAAAATGTAGTTCTTGGCGTAGACAAAGACTTAAAGGCTCGTTTCCTTCTGCCTCTTATGGAAATGAAGGCCGCTGCAGGCTTCGTAAACGGCTCTCTGGCCGTTGATATCACCAGAGGTGTAAAAGACAGCGAAGAGCAGGAAAAGATGCGTATTGCCTCTGATATCAATGATAAAGCCATGGTTAAATTCAAGGGTCTGATCCATGAAGGCGTATCTGAAAAAGAAGTAGCTGACCAGATGCTTCAGATCTACTTAGATCTTGGCGCAGACGGCTATTCCTTCCCCCCATTAGTTGCATTTGGAGCAAATGCCGCTGACCCCCACCATTCCCCTGATGACACCGTTGTAAAACCTGGGGACTGCGTTCTCTTTGACGTAGGCTGCATCAAAGACGGCTACTGCTCTGATATGACCCGTACCTTCTATTTCAAGACCGTAAGTGACGCACACAGAGAAGTATATGAGACTGCCAAAGCAGCTAACGAAACTGCTATCTCAAAGATCCGCCCAGGCGTACCGTTATGCCAGCTTGATGCCACAGCCAGAGACCTGATCTCCGCAAAAGGCTGGGGACCAAACTTTAATCACCGCCTTGGACATTTCATTGGTCTTTCCGAGCATGAATTCGGCGATGTCTCCTCCGCAAACACTTGGGAAGCAAAACCAGGCATGATCTTCTCCATTGAACCTGGCATTTACTTAACCGGTGATACCGGCGTCCGCGTAGAGGACCTGGTGCTGGTAACAGAAGATGGTGTGGAAGTATTAAACCACTATCCGAAGGAACTGCAGATCATTGAATAAGCAGTAAAACATCTCAGGAGGACACACCATGACAAACCCAAAGGCTACGCTCCACATGGCAAATGGAGCGGATATTGTAATAGAACTGCTGCCTGAGGCAGCGCCAAATACGGTAAACAGCTTTATCTACGCTGCTTCCCACGGATATTTAGACCATCACGCTATCGAGCGGATCGTTCCGGGGAACTGGGTGGATGTAAGTTATACGGCATTTGGACATAAGGAGCTTCAGTATCTGATCCCAAATGAATTTGCACTGCATCCGGAAATCACACCTTTAGACTCCCATCCAGGCTGTGTCTGCATGGGCGGATACGGGGAAGCGGGGCTGGCAAGCTGCGAATTCTTCTTTCCTCTGCGTGACTGCCCGGACCACAAGGGTACTTACCCGGTATTTGGAAAAGTCATTTCCGGTATGGATGAGATCCGCCGGATCGCAGCCGTTAAGACTGTTCCTGTGGATTTTCCCATCCCGGGCGTAGAAGTAAACAAGCCGGTAGACCCACAGGTCATTGAAACCGTAGAATTAGAGCTTTACGGCGAAACTTACCCGGAACCGGTCCGTGTAGAAGACCCGAAACTTCCAAAATGCTGGCCTAAACTCTAAAAACCCCGGCAGCAACCCTAAACCGCAAAATTCGCCAAAAAATTCCCGGCGAGATTCCATCGCCGGGAATTTTTTCTTATGTTATTACGAAATTTAACTGCACATATGGCACGCCGCGCAGGCAGAAGGCGCTGTGGCGCATCCGCCCATGGCAGTCTCACGAAGCTCTGCCGGCAGGCGTCTGCCCACCGTATACATGGTCTCTAACATTTCATCAAAGGGGATAAGCTGGGAAAGACCGGCCAGTGCCATCTCAGCAGCGATCAGGGCATTGGCTGCTCCGGCTGCGTTGCGGTTTTGGCACGGATATTCCACCAGTCCCCCTACCGGATCACAAACCAGCCCCAGCATGTTCATAAGAACGATGGTGGCTGCATCAAGACACTGCTTCGGAGTTCCTCCAAACAGCTCCACCGCTGCAGATGCTGCCATGGCAGAAGCAATCCCCACCTCAGCCTGACAGCCGCCAACCGCACCGGCCACCGTGGCATTTCGCATCGCCAGACAGCCAATGGCACCGGCATTAAACAAAGCCCGAACCAGGTCTTCATCAGAAAAATCATGACATTCCTGAAGTGCCAGCAGTATACCCGGAACCACACCGGCAGAGCCGGCGGTAGGTGCAGCCACGATCAGTCCCATGGAAGCGTTGGTTTCCAGAACAGCCACTGCATAGGTGATGGCCTTTTCCAGCACATCACCGCAGATTCCGCGTCCGGATGCCTGATGGGAAGCCAGCTTTCCGGCTTCACCGCCGATGAGACCGCCCATGGAGCCCACTGGAGTATGGATGGGGGTATGGGCGGATTCTTTCATGATCTCCAGCGCACGGGCCATGCGGCTGTGTGCCTCTTCGCCGGTTATCTCCCCCTCAGTTATCTCTCTCTGGAGCATGATCTCGGAAATCGGGAGATTCTGCTTCTGACATAATTCTAAAAGTTCTTTTGCATTTTTAAAATCCATTGTCTTTTGTCCTCCCCTTCCTTAGATCTGTACGATCATAACATCATGTACATTCACATTATCCTTCAAACGCTCTGCTATCTCCTCCGGAAGTTTTCCGTCGGATTCTACAATGGTATAGGCAGTATGACCTTTTGATTCTCTAAACAGGCGCATGAAAGCAATGTTGACACCACGGTCGCTTAATATTCTGGTGATATGGGCCACAACGCCCGGTTTGTCCTGCTGGACAACGATCACGGCGCTGTACTCGCCGGTGAAATCCACCTCAACGCCATTGATCTTCACGATCCGGACCTTGCCGCCTCCTAAGGACTCGCCCCGGATCGTCATCGTCTGTCCCTTTTGACTGGTCATGGAGATATCCACAGTGTTCGGATGGATCTCGGTTTCGGTCTCATTGGGAGTAAAGGTATAAGACAGACCTGCTTTTTTCGCAATCTCAAAGGAGTTGCGGATGCGCATGTCATCGGTGGAAAATCCCATAATGCCTCCGAGAAGTGCCCGGTCCGTTCCGTGGCCGTGATAGGTCTTCGCAAAGGATCCGTAAAGGGTAAAGTCTGCGCGGATCACATTTCCGCCGATCATTTTCTGCGCCAGAAAACCAATACGGGCTGCACCGGCCGTGTGGGAACTGGACGGACCGATCATATTCGGTCCCAGCACATCGAAAACACTGATAAATGACATCTTAAGCCTCCTTAAGCTTCTTTGATGATAAATTTATGGTAAATCGTATCTACAATAACGCCGATGGCATTATCACCGGAAACGTTGCAGGCAGTTCCAAAGGAATCCTGAGTAATGTAAAGGGCAACCATAATGGCGCAGATAGGACCGTTTGGATCTCCGGCTGTGGTACCGAATATCATGTACAGGAACGGCAGTGCGGTCATAATGGAGCCGCCCGGAGCACCCGGTGAAGCAACCATGGCAACACCAAGGGTCATGATAAACGGAATTACAGTAGCCAGACTGATAGGCAGCTGATTCATCAGGCAGACTGCGGTAGCACAGGCTGTAATGGTGATCATGGAACCGGCCATATGAATGTTGGCACACAGCGGAACAACAAAGTTGCGGATCTGCTCACAGACACCATCCTTGGCTGCACACTGTAAATTAACAGGAATGGTAGCTGCAGAAGACTGGGTTCCCAGTGCGGTTGCGTAAGCCGGAAGCTGGTTTTTGATCAGGGTCAGCGGATTTTTCTTGCTGACAGCTCCGGCAATCATAAACTGAATGGTAATGCAGATCAGATGCATGATAATAACAACTAGGAATACCTTCCAGAGGATCCCAAGGATCGCAAAGGTCTTTCCGGAAATGGTCATATCTGTAAAAGTACCACAGATGTAAAGAGGAAGCAAGGGTATAATAACGGTATGGAGTACCTTGTCAATGATGGAAGAAAAATCCTGCATTGCGTTATATAAGGTATCTCCAATCTCTTTTCCCCTCATGGAAGAAAGACACAGACCCAGAACAAAAGCCAGAACTACTGCGGACAGAGTATCCATAACCGGCTGGATGGTAATGCTGAAATAAGGAGACAGAGAAACCTCCGCGGTAGCAGCGATCTGATCCAGTGCATCAGCACTCATAAAACTGGGGAACAGGTTATCTGCCACCAGAAAAGAGGCGGAACCTGCGATCAAGGTAGAGCCATAAGCCAGAATCACGGTGATGAGAAGGAGCTTTCCTGCGCCCTGGGACAGGTCTGCAATACCCATGGTCACGTAAGCCAGGATCATAAGCGGGATAACGAATTTTAAGAAGTTACTGAAAAATCCGGACAGTGTGACAACAAGACGGCAAAAGCCCTCCGGCAGAAACTGACCGAATAAGATACCGAGAATGATCGCCAGGATCAGCTTCGGTACAAGCCCCATTTTAAATTTCTTTTTTTCCATTTGTAAATTCCCTCCAACAACAAAAATGTTAATTGTTTCGTGATCTGTACACTCTTTCTGCACAGATTGCATAATACATAGCGGTTGACGTCTTCGCAGCTGTAGTATATCATGACAGTATGAATGAATCAAATTCATAGTTTTCATAAGTATATTGAAAATTTTTCAATTATAAAATTGTGAAATTATAGTCAAATCGCATATTATTAAGGAAGAAAGGGATATGTTTATGGAATTGCGACAGCTTCAGACCTTTGTACAGGCAGCAAAACTTCAGAGTTTTTCTAAAACAGCGACCCGGCTGGGTTACTCCCAGTCGGCAGTGACGGTGCAGATCCGGCTGCTGGAAAAGGAGCTGGGAACCCGGCTGTTTGACCGGATGGGAAAACAGGTAATATTGACACCTCAGGGGCAGAAATTTTTAGAACATGCAAATAAGATTCTTTACGAAGTAGACCGCACCTTTCTGTGCATGCAGGAGGATGAAGAACTGAAAAATCCGCTGCACATCGGGACCATTGAATCCCTGTGTACAGCCAAATTTCCAGCTATTGTCAGTCAGTTTCGCAAGCAGTATCCAAAGGTAAAATTCCAGATCACGGTAGATACGCCGGAAGAGCTGATCCGCATGATGGAGCAGGATCTTCTGGACATGATCTATATTCTGGACGCACCCAGATGGAATGAAAACTGGATAAAGGCCATGGAAACGGCGGAGCCCATTGTATTTGTGGCTGCGCCGTCCTTTCTCACCGATCGGCCCCAAACTCTGGATGAGATCCTGCAGGAACCCTTTTTCCTCACAGAGAAAAACGCCAATTACCGCCAGGCACTGGATCAGTTTCTGGCTTCCTGTCACTGTTCCTTATCACCGGTTCTGGAGATCAGCGATACCGCCTTTATCATCCAGATGCTAGAACAGGGACGCGGTCTTTCTTTTCTTCCTCTGTTCGCAGTTAAAAAACAGATCCGGGAAGGAACACTGGCAGTGGTGCAGGTCGATCATGTGGAGATTTCCATGTACCGTCAGATCTTTTATCACAAAAACAAGTTCAAAACGAGAGAAATGGAGCAGTTTATTTCCTTTGCCGTAAAGGGGGAGTAATCTTTACTTCCCCTTATTCATGCCTTTCTCCTGACTCAGGCTTGTATCGGTCACAGGGGCGATCCGGTACAGCCTGTTGTCATTTTTCTTTACCGTGATCCACCGGCTCCCCCGGATATTCGATCACATAAAACTCATATCCGTTGATCACTCTTGTGGTCCCGTATACGTCCTTCCGTCTGAAACCGTTTCCATAATTAGCATGTACATGTCCATGGAGAAAATATTTCGGATGATATTTATCCATCAGCTTCAGAAATGCCTTAAACCCTCGATGAGGAAGATCTTCCATATCATTTAACTGATAGGCCGGTGCATGGGTCACAAGGATATCAAAACCTCTGTGAAACCATATCTTCCACCACAGCCTGCGGATACGGGCACGCATCTCCCGCTCCGTATACTGGTTGGGCGCATTAGGTATGTATTCCATGGATCCCCCCAGTCCCAGGATCCGCACACCCTTGTATACATAAATGTTATCTTCTATACAAATACAGCCTTCCGGCGGCTTGTACTCATACTTGCTGTCATGATTTCCCCTTACATACAAAAGAGGCGCATGGCACACTGTAGCGAAAAAAGTCAGGTACTCCGGATTCAGATCGCCGCAGGAGATCAAAAGATCGATATCCTTCATCCGCTCCGGATCATAGTATTCATACAAAAGCTTTGATTCCTGATCCGCAAATATCATTATATTCATCTACTTATTCTCCGTCTCTGTCTGACCGGATGCCTCGATCCCCTGGATCTGCATCAACTCCTGCGCCCTCTCATTCATTTCTTCCATCTTCGGTATATAGCCCACCACATTCTGGGCAAGCCAGTCCATGGTAATGATCTCCTCTGCCTTCAGCCCTTTCCCCTGAGTACACTTCACACTTCCGTCCTGAGCATAGATCAGACCGTCAAAGGGGTGAAAGCTTCCTGTACGGATGGAACTCTTTAAAAATTCGATCAGGCGGTTTGTCCCCACCGGCATGGTTTCCGAGCATATTACATCGATCACATCCGCCGACATGCCCCACCAGTAGTTTACCGCTTTTTTGCCTTTCATAGCTTCGATCTCTTCACCGCTTTTAAAAGCAAGGCGGATGACCTGTTCATAAAATTTGCCCCAGTGCCATACCGGCATTGCCAGATTTTTTATGGTACCGTCATCATTTTTCACATACAGACCGTATTCCCTGGAAGGATGATCCGGCTGGATCAGGTCATGACCGGAAATGTAATGGATCCCCTTTTCCCGTAAAAGAGCCGCTGCCGACCGGCTGTTTTCTTTTCTGGACCATTCCAGATAAACCTCTACATAAGGATTGACCATTCGTGCCCCCAGTGCAAATGCATTGATATCTGCCAGGATCCCGTAGGTAGGCTGATCTGCAATATAACCTAATTTATTTTCTCTGGACAAAGCTGCTGCAATAGCTCCCATAAGGAATTTCGCCTCGTACATCCTTGCATAGTAGTTGCAGATAGAGGAGTAGGATATATTGATCGCACAGTTATAAATTTTGATATCAGGATAACGGATGGCAGAACGCACGCTCTGGTTGAACATCCGGGATGTAACGGTAAAGATAATACTGCAGCCCGCCTCTGCCTCCTTTTCAATGGCAGCTCCCATGGCTTCTTCTGTATCTGCCTGATCGATCACCATAGTGGTCACCTTTTCGGGAAATACCTGCTCTAAATGCAGTCTTCCCAGCTCATGTCCATAGATCCAGCGAGAGGTTTCCGCCGTTTTCTCATAAATAAAACCTACCTTCAGGCCATTGGGGATCTCCTCCTGAGGCATGAACCATTTTAAAATTGCCGGTTTTTTATCCTCTTCTACTTCCTGAGGGTCCTGGATCAGCTCGATCTGCCGTCCTCTGTTTGCCAGCTGGATCTCTTCCCAGATGCGCATCAGAGCCTGATACATTTCCCGCTCCGTCTGCCCCTTTACATTGTCATAGCCGTAGACCTCAATATAAACTAAAAATGCATCCCCCTCTGTCAGCTTCAACCGGTCTCCCTTTGCCATGGCAAAGGCCTTCGCAAAACGGCCGTAGGCAGACCGGAAAAAGACCCGTTCCTCCTGGGTCCAGACCTGATCCGGCTGCATTCCCATTAATTCCAGCAGTTTTTTATAACCGCCTTCTTTACTGAACCATATATCACAGTTGGAAGAAACCTTATAAAAGTCCAGAAATTCATAATATAATCGGTTTTCCAGCTCATCGGTACGTTTCGGGATCAGCCGGATCACACTTCCCAAAATGCTGTAGGCTCCTACGTATTTCATAACACTGACCCGCTTATTTCCTTCCTGAACATAAAAGCGGTTCATAAATTCATAGGCGATAATAGGATCCTGGATCCCGTCTTCGATCTGGTGCTTATAAAGACTTTCCCATTTAATTGCAAACTCTGTACGTTCCCTAAGGAGGGGCATGAAATTATTTGCAAAGGAAATGGATCTTTCCGTTGTCTTTGTTCCCACAAGCTTTGACAGCGGTATATCCATCACTCCCAAAGATACCTGGGACACAATATCCGTATAAGATAAAATCTCATCCAACACGGGAAGATATGGATATTCTCCCTTTGAAACAGAATTCTGGTACTGCTTCTTACCAAGCTTTAACGCTGCTGCATATTCCGTATCTGCCATATTCTCTCTCCTATATTCACTGTAAAACACTCATTTTTTCTGATATCCATTATAGACTTACGTCTTCTGTTGCGCAAGGCACATTCTCGGCTTCCGGCTCCGATCCTCACGAAACCTGTTGACGGCAGCTTCTTCCAGATGCCTCACAGCAAAAAGCTGCGGTATCTTACACCCGCAGCTTCCTTATCTCTTTCAATATTTCTTCCGCCTTTTGCAGCATGGTTTCAATGGTAATGCCCTTAGGCTTTCTTTCCACATAGTGGAATACCGGCACTTCTCCCGGCACCAGTTTTAAGGCGCCGCCGTAGGAATTTACAAGATCCGGTATGCCGCCTACATTGATCTTTGCCTTCTGATACATGGTCAGTTTCACTTCTTTTTCTTTTACCAGAACCTCTGTCACATAGCATTTATGGGCCAGAGCACGGACTCTGGCGATCACCAGAAGATTTTCCACGCTCTTTGGAATATTTCCGAAGCGGTCCATCAGCTCGTCCTGCATATCCATATACTCATCTTCTGTTTCAATGGCAGAAATACGCTTATAAATATCCAGTTTCTGATACTCATTTTTAATATATGTGGCCGGAATATAGGCATCAATGTCACATTCCACGCTGGTTGCGTAGGAATCTTCCTCCGTTTCTTCCCCTTTTAAGGCAAGAACGGCCTGGTTTAACATTTTGCAGTAAAGATCGTATCCCACTGCTTCCATATGTCCATGCTGCTCTGCACCAAGGACATTTCCGGCGCCACGGATCTCAAGATCACGCATGGCGATCTTGATACCGGAGCCTAATTCTGTAAACTCTCTTATTGCCTGGAGACGTTTTTCCGCCTCTTCCTTTAAAAGCTTGTCCCTCTTATACATTAAGAATGCATAAGAAGTACGGTTAGAACGGCCTACACGGCCGCGAAGCTGGTACAGCTGGGAAAGTCCCAGGCGGTCTGCGTCATGGATGATCATGGTATTGGCATTAGGGATATCAAGACCCGTCTCAATAATGGTGGTGGACACTAAAACATCGATCTCCCCATTAACAAAGTCCGTCATGATCCGCTCTAACTGGTGTTCATGCATCTGGCCGTGGGCGAAAGTAACTACCGCGTCCGGCACCAGTTTCTGGATCCTTGCAGCCACCTCATCAATATCCGTTACACGGTTATATACATAATACACCTGTCCTTTTCGCGCCAGCTCCCTGTTAATAGCTTCCCGGACCATTTCTTCGTTGTATTCCATCACATAAGTCTGGATGGGCGTACGGTCTACCGGCGGCTCTTCCAGCACGCTCATATCACGGATCCCCGCAAGGCTCATATGCAATGTTCTTGGGATAGGCGTTGCAGTCAGAGTCATAACATCTACATTTTCCTTTAACTGCTTGATCTTTTCTTTGTGAGCCACGCCGAAACGCTGTTCCTCATCAATGATCAGAAGCCCCAGATTTTTAAACTTTAAGTCCTTGGAAAGCACTCTGTGGGTGCCGATCACAATGTCTACCATGCCTTTTCGCAGGTCTTCCAGTGTCTTTTTCTGCTGGGACGGGGTGCAGAAACGGCTTAACATATCGATGCGCACCGGGAAGTCCTTCATTCTCTGGACAAAAGTGTTGTAATGCTGCTGGGCCAGAATGGTGGTCGGCACCAGATATACTACCTGTTTGCTGTCCTGGACTGCCTTAAAAGCCGCCCGCAGGGCGATCTCCGTCTTTCCGTAACCAACATCACCGCAGATCAGACGGTCCATGATCTTGCGGCTTTCCATATCCTTTTTCACGGCTTCAATGGCATCTAACTGGTCGTCTGTCTCCTCATAAGGGAACAGTTCCTCAAATTCCTTCTGCCACACCGTGTCTTCCCCATACTGATAGCCATTTTGGGCCTGACGGGCTGCGTACAGCTTTACAAGATCTCTTGCGATCTCCTGAACCGCGCCTTTGACACGGGTCTTGGTCTTATTCCATTCTGTACCGCCTAACTTATTCAGTTTCGGCTTTTTAGCGTCTGCACCGGCATATTTCTGGATGCTTTCCAGTCTGGTGGCAGGAAGATACAGATTGCCGCCGTCACCGTATTCGATCTTGATATAGTCCTTAATAACTTTGTCCCGCTCTACTTTTTCAATTCCCTTATAGATACCAAGACCATGTTCCTCGTGGACTACATAGTCACCTACCGCTAGTTCGGAAAAGCTTTGAATGGCTTTTCCCTGATAATTGCTCTTTTTCCGCCGTTTTTTCTTCTTTTCCGTGCCAAACATGTCGCCTTCTGTAATGATGACATATTTGATCAGTGGATACTCAAAACCCCGGTGGATGTTTCCATAAGTAACTAAGATCTCACCGGGAGCCGCCTTATGCTCTTTATCTGTTCCGTCAGGACAATAAGCCCGAAGGTCATATTCCCGAAGGTCGCTGGCTAAGCGGCTGGCTCTTGTCCTGGAAGCGGACAGTAATACCACTCGATAGCCTTCTTTTTTCCACCGGGTCAGGTCACTTATAAGCATGTCAAAGCTGTTTTGATAGGAGTTGACATTTCGCACATCAAAACTGAACTTTTCTTTTACCTTCATGCCGGGAAGCTTCTGGTCAAGTCCTGTAAGCATTACTGTATAAGGGCTTTGCAGCTTTGCCAGAACCTGAGTGCCTGCATAAAGAAGTTCTGTCTGCCCCGGGAGAAGATAACCTTTTTCCAGGCGGTGGACCATGCTTTCACGAAATTCCTGCTCTACCGTCTCTCCTTTGTCTTTTAATCTTGCCGGCTCATCCAGGCAGAGTAACGTATCACCTGTTGGGAAATAATCCAGAAATGACACAGTCTCCGGGCAGAAATATCGGATATACGCATCTAATCCGTCCCGTTTCCAGCCTTGTCTGATTCCTTCTGTCAGCTCCTTGATAATGCCCCGAATACGGGATGCCTCTTCGATCTGATGCCGGCTCCTTAAGGCCGCTTCATATTCTTTTTCTTCTTTTTCCAGCCGCTCTATTCCGGCTTCTAACTGCTTTTTCGTTAAAATGGTCTCCGCCGCCGGATAAATGGTGATTTTTTCCAGCTGTTCCACAGACCGCTGGCTTTCCGGGTCGAAGCTACGGATAGAGTCTACTTCATCATCCCACAGTTCAATACGCACCGGCACTTCTTCTGTCAGCGGGAAAATGTCCACGATGCCGCCCCGGATAGAAAACTGGCCCATGCCATCTACCTGAGCTGTACGCTCATATCCCAGTGCTGTCAGCCGCTCTTTCCATTCATCCAGATCCATGATCTGACCATTTTCCACAGTCACTGCCTGCTGCTTTAAAAATACCAGGGGCAGCAGATGATCCATAAGGCCGTCCAGTGTGGTGACTACCACGCCTTCCTCATCTTCCATCAGATGCCGCCACACAGCGATCCTCTGACGGGTCATCAGGTTTCCGTGGATATCCGCACTGTAAAACAGCAGATCCTTTGCCGGGTAAAGCCATACATTTTCCGTAAAGCTGCGGAAATCATCGTATATCTCCCTGGCTCTCTGATCGTCATAAGTCACCACCAGTTTCCAGGGAAATCCCCCGTCTTTTCCCAGCCAGTACATAAGATGTACCTTCTGAGAATCCAGGGTTCCTGTGGCCTGAAGGGGGCCTTTTGCCTTTTTTAACGCATCCCGTAGATTTTCATATTCCTGTAATTCCAATAACGGATTTTCCATGTTTTCCCCTTATTATCTCACCTATTTATGACCATTAAACCGGTTCATAGCAGCGTCTGGTCCTTCTGCGATCATGACCTCCACTGCCTCTGCCGCATCCTTAAAAGCCTGCTCCATTTTTTCACGGTCTTCCTTAGAAAAACGACTGAGCACATAATCTGCCAGATCCATTCTTGGCGGCTTATCGCCTACGCCCACCTTGATCCTTGGAAACTCCTGGGTTCCCAGGTGTGCAATGATATTTTTGATACCGTTGTGCCCGCCTGCGCTGCCTTTCTTGCGGATACGCAGCTGACCTACATCCAGACTGATATCATCATATATGATAATAATATGCTCCGGGTCTACCTTATAGAAATCTGCGGCTTCCCTTACGCTTTCTCCGCTTAAATTCATAAAAGTCTGGGGTTTTAAAAGGATCACCTTTTCCCCGGCAATGATGCCTTTTCCATAAAGTCCCTTAAATTTCTTCTCATCCACTGATGTGTTTAACTTGTCTGCCAGCACATCAATAGTATCAAATCCCACGTTATGTCTCGTCTTCTCATACTCCCTTGTAGGGTTTCCCAGTCCTGCTATGATATACATAAAATATTTTCCTTTCCAAAACACGCCTGAAAGCGCTAGATTCCGCCATATAGGGGGTATCTAACGCTCGTTTTACTTAGTCGTTCACTTATTCTAGCAGATATGGCCTTCTTTTACAAGCCGTGATTCTTTTTACAAACCATGC
>CAVDQU010000001.1:0-81153 GCA_963611035.1 Agathobaculum sp. | reverse complement strand
AATGAATTTCTGACTATGATCGGTGTAAGCAAGGTTCCGTGGCTTACAAGCACTGCTTATTCAAAAATACCCGTCATTATCTTAAATGTATGGAGATATACTCCGTGGTTTACCATGATCCTGTTGTCAGGTCTTCTGAATATCTCCAATGATTACTATGAGGCAGCAACTGTAGATGGAGCTAACGGATTTCAGAAATTCTGGTATATTACGTTGCCCGCTTTGAAAAATATTCTGTTCTTCTGCTCTGTGACACTGACCGTAGATATGTGGAAACTGTTCAATGAATCGTATATTTTGCCGGGTCCTGGTACATCTAATACATCTTTATTTCAGTATATGTATGAATCTGGCTTTAATGTATTTAATATGGGATATGCTTCTTCAATTGGTGTGGTGTTGATCCTGATCTTGATCGTTATTTCGGTATTGCAGTTTATCGTACGCCACAGGCAGGGAGAGGTTTAGGAAGGAGGGGAGTTGACATGAACCATAAAAAAATGATCTCTTCTGTGATCGTATACGGGATTTTGGTGCTGATTGTCATTATATGTCTGTTTCCTATTTTGTGGATGTGCCTGATTTCTATCAAAGACACTTCTGAGAGTATTACAGGTTTCAACTCAATTCTTGTGACACATCCTACACTTGACAATTTTAGAAGACTTTTCGAGATGATACCAGTGGGACAGAATACATTTAACAGTTTTTTCACTACCATTATTGGTACTGTAACTTCTCTGTTTTTTTGTGCATTAGCAGGTTTTGCTTTTGCTAAGTATAAATTCCCGGGAAGAACATTTCTGTTTTATTTTGTGATTGCAACTATGCTGGTGCCGCCGGAAGTTGGATCCGTTCCCTTGTTTATCATTATGAAGAAGGTTGGATTGATAAACAGTCTATGGTCCTTGATCATCCCGAGGATTGCAACAGCAGTAGGCATTTTCTATATGAATCAATATATCACCGATGTTCCGGATGAACTGGTAGAGGCGGCCCGGATTGATGGATGCAGTGACTTTGGCATTTTTATGAGGGTTATTCTTCCGGTTATCAAGCCTGCTATGGCTTCTTGGGGTGCGATTACTTTAATTGCCAGATGGAATGACTTTTTCTGGCCACTGCTTTATTTAAGGAAACAAGCTAAATATACGCTTATGGTAACAATTTCTCTGCTTCCGGTCAGTGAAGGCTTGTCAACACCATGGCCGGTCATTCTTGCAGGTACTACTTTGGTCATTATTCCAATTATCCTGCTATATCTGATTTTGGAACGCTTCCAAAAGTCGGGTATGATGGAAGGTGCTGTTAAGGGTTAAAGCGAAAACGAATAGACATGTCCGAAAAACTTGACAAAATAGTTTTTCCGTGGAAAATAGGACATTGGGTGCGAAAGCATTACTAAATTAATCGATTGTAACGTAGGGGAATGTATGCAAAAAGAAACTTTAAAAGAGAAAGTTTACCGGGGGATTTACGAAGCTGTAACAAATGGTGATTATAAGCCGAATGATATTCTTACGGAAAATCAGATGATAGAAAAATTTGGCGTGAGCAAGTCACCTGTACGGGAAGCACTGGTAGAGCTCTGTAAAGACGGGATTTTAATCAACATTCCCAGAATGGGGTATCAGATACGGACTGTTACATTAAAGGAGATCATCGATATCCTGGAATTCAGAGTAGATGTAGAGCTTGGTGGATTGAGAAAAAGTTTTCCCATCCTTACAAAGGAAAATATAGCTGTGCTCCGGCAGATCGCGGAAAAACATTCTGCAGATGTGGATCGGGTAGTATCCAAAAACTGGCAGAGGAACTATGAGTTCCATACTTATCTGTATTCATTAAATAATAATGTTTACGGCTGTGAGGCACTGCAGCAGATCATACATCAGTGTTCACGCTATATTTCCCAGTATTTCCTGTCTGCGTGGCAGAGAAAGAGTGAGTCCAACGGACGTTATCATATGGCTGTTGTGAATGCACTGGAAAGACAGGACATTGAAGAGGCATGCACGTACCTGGAGAAGGATATACTGGCAGTTAAAGATGAGATATTAGCTCTGCATTCGATGAACATTTAAAATAACAGATCTTCATTAAATACAAAAAAGCTCCGGTCCGGTTGGACTGGAGCTTTTTTGGGAATTTTCAGGAATTTCATTATATGATACCAGGGTCAAAAGGTCTAAAATCCGACGCAAGCTTGCTTGCAGGAGGAGTTTTGACCTTGGGACCCGCCAAAAACATGAGTAAGAAGCCATTTTTTGAAGAAAAATGAGCGGATTACGAATGTTTTTAGAATTGCGAGAGTGCAAAGCACGTAGCAATTCGGTATCAGAGGGGTCAAAATACCTTTTGACCCCAACATCATTATATCAAAGCGGATCAGCCAAAGTATCTCTTTAACAGACCTGCGAATGCTTTGCCGTGGCGGGCTTCGTCTTTTGCCATTTCATGAACAGTGTCATGGATCGCATCCAGGTTAGCTGCTTTTGCTCTCTTTGCCAGATCATATTTGCCTGCAGTAGCGCCGTTCTCAGCAGCAACTCTCATTTCCAGATTCTTCTTGGTAGATGGGGTAACAACCTCGCCTAACAGTTCAGCGAACTTAGCTGCATGTTCAGCTTCCTCATAAGCTGCTTTCTCCCAGTAAAGACCGATCTCCGGATAGCCTTCTCTGTGAGCAACACGAGCCATAGCCAGATACATACCAACCTCAGAGCACTCACCTTCAAAGTTAGCTCTTAAATCAGCCATGATATCTTCCGGGGAACCCTGTGCAACACCTACTTCATGCTCGCATGCCCAGCTGGTCTCATCAGCAGACTGCTCTTTGAACTTGGAAGCCGGAACACCGCACTGTGGACATTTCTCAGGTGCCTGCTCTCCCTCATAAACATAACCGCATACTGTACAAACCCATTTCTTCATAATGATATTCTCCTTTTCTTTTTTAGATTAAAATTTAGTGGTATAGGAGACCGAAACTTTCTGATCTCCTGTAGTTTTCCTGATTTGTAATCAATAATAGTAACGATTACTGATATTAATATAATGTATTTGCTTTGATTTGTCAAGAGAAATTCTCATTTATTTTGATTTATTTCTCTAAAAGTTAGCCACGGGCCGGTGCTTTTTAACTGCTCTGTTTAAGAGTATTCTCAGCCTCATCTTTTTCCATACATTGATCGCAGCGACCATAAAATAAAATGGAATGGCTGTCGATCTTTCCAGGAGCTTTTGCCTGGACAGAAGCGTTCAGATCTGTCATCTCATCCAGCTCCATGTCATAGACCTGCCCGCATTCCTTACATACGAAATGGTAGTGAGGTGCAACATTTCCGTCATAGTGATCCGGACCGTTTCCACAGGTCAGCTTCAGGATCTCACCTGTCTCCACCAGCAGGTTCAGGTTACGATATACCGTCCCCAGACTGATATTTGGAAATTCTTCCCGGATGCTGGCGTATAGAGCGTCTGCCGTGGGATGATCGTGTCTGCTCATCAGGTTGGCTTTGATGGATTCTCTCTGACGGCTATACTTTAATGTTTTCATAGGTGTCTCCTTATTGATAAAACACAATAACAATAATTATTACTGTTTTAATATAATAAAAAAAGAAACGCAAGTCAAGGGGACTTTTCGTTTCTTTTGGGGATTTTTAAATCGCATCTGCACTCAGCGGCAGTCCCGCAGCGGACGGAATATGCTCCAATGCAATACGCACGAATTCATGGGTGGCACGGGACATGTAGTGGCCTTTGTGGTAGCCGATAGCCAGTGTGCCGTGGGCTCTTGGGTAGTTTAGGGAGAACAGGTTCAGGCCCGTCTGGTCCATAAGGGAGTCTTTGTAGGCATTTAAGCTCTGCTTGGTGGACATGAACATACGGGGATAGAAGGTGATCCCCATTCCCTGGGCGCTTAAGGCCAGTACGGTCTCAATATTTTCCGTTTCCAGAACAATATGGGGGGAGATCTGGCTGTCTTCAAAGATCTCATCTGCAATGGTACGCACCCGGTTTCCTTTCTTTAACAGGACAAAGGGGCAGTTTTCCAAAAGCCGCACATCTGCAGACTGGTAAAGTTTTGCTTTGATCTCCTCAAAATGGTCCGAATAAGCTTTTCGGATCACTTCGTCGGGAACAACTAAAAGGATCTCTTCCCGGCAGATGGGTACAGTAGCCACATTTTCTGCTGTAAATGGAAGAAGGTCAATCATCAGGTCAATATTCCCGTGGAGCAGATCGTTTGCCAGCTCGCTGGAATTGCCCTCTGTCAGACGCAGTTCGATCCCGGGAAATTCTCTCTGATAAGTAGGAAGAATCTCAGGAAGGATAAAACGGCCTCTGGTATGGGAAACGCCGATGGAAAGCTGGCCGGTGGAGAAGTCCTTGATATCAGAGATCTCCTTATAGGTCTCATCTTTTAAGTCCAGAAGCTGTCTGGCCCGTGTCTGGAGCGCCTGTCCCGCATAGGTCAGAGTCAGCGGAGAAGTACGGTTAAATAAAACAACGTCAAATTCCTTTTCCAGGTTGGAGATATGGTTGCTTAATGACTGCTGGGAGATATAAAGGCGCTTGGCAGCGCGGGTAAAGTTTAATTCTTCAGCAGCCACCAGAAAATATTCCAGATTCAGAAAGTTGATCATAAGGCAGTGTCCCTTTCTGCGGCTTTGCGGAATGCTTCATTTTCAGCAAGAAGCTGTTTCAGTTTTGGAATGTAGGCAGCTGCTTTTTCTAAAGAAGTGTTGACGATCAGTTCCTCCGGGAAATGCATTTCCTCTAAAAATGCATGTGCCAGAGCATGATTTCCCACGTCAGCTTCGCAGTGTGCATCACTGTCAATGATAATAGAAGTGCCATAACGTATGCAGGCTGCTAAAAGCTCTTTGTAATTTTCTCTTGCACCTTTGCGGGCGCCTAAAGGATTTAAAGAAGTATTATTTACCTCCAGTAATTTGTGGTTCTTAGCCGCTGCTTTTGCTACTTCTGTCCAGTCAGCAGGCAGTCTGGAATCGTCAGGATGCCCGATGATGTTTACATAAGGATTTTCCAGTACATTGAGATAAGCCCTTGTGTAGTCGGCAACAGAGCCATTATTGTCAATACAGGGAGTGTGAAGGCTGGCAACTGTGTAATCGATCTTCTTTAAATAATATTCACTGAGATCCACATTTCCGTCAAAGTCTAAAATATTCAGTTCCGCGCCCATGATCACCGGAACGCCCCGGATCACTCTTGGAAGCACCTTGAAATTGGTAAAATAAAATTCGTGACAGGTACCAGGCATAGCAGGGGCATGTTCCGTACAGCCGTAAAGTGCCAGTCCCTTATCAGCCGCAGCCTGAGCCATTTCATATAAAGTATTGTAAGCGTGGCCGCTGGCAATGGTATGTGTGTGAAGGTCTAAAATGTCTTTCATGGATATAAAATACCTCTTAAATGAAAAAAATAGATGTCAAAGCAAGTATAGCATAGGGAATTAAGGGAGAAAAGAGTGAAAAAAAGAAAAAACCGGCGCAATTTTCCAAAGAAAACGGTGGAAATGTATGTGAACTATACGATATAATATAATGAGTGAAGCGCGTGAACTCGGGTTCATGAGTATACGCTAGAAAACAGAACGGCGGAGGAGAACACAATGAGTGAAGAAATGAACAAACAGCAGGAAGCAGAAGTAAAAGCAGAAGCACCGGCAGAGACCATGGAAGATTATGCAGCAGAGCTGGAAGCTTCTTATAAAGCATTTGACGAAAGACACTTTGAACTTCCGGAAGCAGATGATGCAGAAGGGGAAAAATGGGCTGAGTTTGCACAGATGATGGCAGACCGTACTATTGTAAAGGTTAAGATCTCAGAGGCTGTAAAAGGCGGAGTGGTTGCATTTGTAGACGAAGTAAGAGCATTTATCCCGGCTTCCCAGTTATCTACAGAATATGTTGAGAAGTTAGAAGACTGGCAGGGAAAGAGCGTTGAGACTGTGATCATTACCGTTGATCCGGAAAAGAAGAGACTGGTACTTTCCGGTCGTGAAGTTGAAAGAGAGAAGAAGGCAGAAGCACGTAAAGAGCGTCTGGCTCAGTTTAAGGCTGGTGATGTAGTAGAAGGAACCGTAGACAGCATCAGAGATTACGGCGCATTTGTAAAACTGGCAGACGGCATTGATGGACTGGTACACATTTCCCAGATCAGCACCCAGCGCATCAAGCATCCAGGCGCAGTCTTAAAAGAAGGACAGACTGTAAAAGTTAAGATCCTTTCTATTGCAGACGGAAAGATCAGCCTGAGCATGAAAGCTCTCATTGAACAGGAAACTGAGGAAGAAGAGCACGAAACATTTGATTATAAAGAAACAGCATCTGCTACAACAGGACTGGGAGATCTGTTAAAAGGACTGAAGCTGTAGAAAGGGGCCTAAATGTCAGTGATCCCCAAGACAAGTGATCAGGTAGATCAGTGGCGGTCCGTAATGTTTCTGTATGATTCAGCGTTAAAGAAGCTGAATACAAAAATAGAGATATTAAACAATGAATTTGTGAACCGCTACGATCATAACCCGATCGAACACATTAAATCCAGACTGAAAACAGCAGACAGCATTGTAAAAAAGCTGAAAAAAGACGGATGTGAAGTGACCATCGACAATATGATGAACCATTTAAGCGATATTGCCGGGATACGCATCATCTGTTCTTTTACCTCTGATATTTACCAGATCGCAGAAATGATCGCAGCTCAGGGCGATATTACCGTGGTCCATGTAAAGGATTATATTAAAAATCCAAAGCCAAATGGATACAAAAGTTATCATATGGTAGTAACAGTGCCGGTCTATCTTACAGATGGGCCGGTAGAGACAAAGGTTGAGATCCAGATCCGTTCTGTAGCAATGGATTTCTGGGCCAGCTTAGAGCACAAGATCGCCTATAAGTTTGAAGGCAATGCGCCGGAAGGACTGCTGCATGAGCTAAAAGACTGTGCAGATGTGGTAGATATGCTGGATAAAAAGATGTTCTCTTTAAATGAGGCGATCACCGCCTATGCAAAAGAACATCCGGAAACAGACCCGGATCGGGAACAGATATGAAATTATTTTTGAAACTTACAGATGAAGTGATGAAACAAAACCTGCGCCAGCTGGTATTATGTACTCTTTTATACCGGCTGGTTGCAGGTATATTCTATATTAAGACGGTAAATGGTATTTTAAGGTTCTCACTGCATATGGCGGGGTACAGCTACCTTACCATAGGCAATCTGAGGGCTTTTCTGTTGCGCCCTGTTACCGTTCTTGCGGTTATCCTTATCCTGTTTTTAGGAATGGCATTTCTGCTGATTGAAACAGGTTCTATGATAACGGCCTATCATTCTTCCATTTATTTAAGAAGGATCAATGCTGTATCCATTTTTTTAGGCGGACTTGGCGCAGCGGTAAATGAATTTCGCAGAAAAAACTGGCGGCTTTTATTTGCTGTCCTTGGAAATTATATTTTAATGAACTGTTATTTTCTGGTGCGCATCCTGACACGTATGAAACCGGTGAATTTCGTATTATATGAGATCATTCATACAACAGGAACCAGAATGGCGCTGGTAGTGGGAAGTGTTCTTCTCACTGTTTTTTCTGTACCGGCTATGATGGTATTTTTTGCCTGTATGTTGGAACAGAAAAGCTTTAAGGACGGGATCGCAGAAAGCAGGCGGATCTTAAAGGGAAAATGGCCCCGGGCGGTGCTGCTTTTAGTAGTGCTAAACCTGTTCCTTATTTTGGGACTGATCCTTTTATATGGGGCCGTCATGGTGATCGCAGCAGTTCTTGTAACCTTATTTGCAAAGGCCTATACGGCTACCGCTGTGATGGCAACAGTCAGCTACCGTATTGAATGGCTGATCCTGTTTTTAGGATCTGCAATAGCCGCTTCCGTTGATTTTGGAGCAATGACTGTTTTGTATCATCAGTTTGGCGGTACGTCACCGATCCCGGCAGATGAATATGATTTTCCAAAGAACCGGAAAGGCTATACTAAGAAACGCTGGTTTTTTACATTAACAGCTGTATTTTCAGGAATTGCTGCGTTTATGGTCTTTGATATGGTGTACAATGGAAATTCGCCGGATCAGGCGATCTTGTCCCAGGTGGAGATCACAGCCCATAGAGGCAGTTCCAAACATGCCCCGGAAAATACCATGGCAGCGATCCATGAAGCCATTGATGAAATGGCAGATTACAGCGAGATCGATGTGCAACTGTCTTCAGACGGCGTGCCGGTAGTCTGTCACGATTTAAACCTGGCCCGTGTGGCAGGTGTGGATGTGTCCTTAAAAAATCTTACATTTGACCAGCTGGAGCAGCTGGACGTGGGAAGCCATTTCAGCTCTCAGTTTGCAGGGGAGAAGATTCCATCTCTGGAAGAAGTCCTGGAAGCCTGTAAGGGACATATTCGCTTAAATATCGAATTAAAAAGCATAGGTGCCAAAAGCCCGCTGCCGGAAATGGTGGTGGAAATGATAAAAGAAAAAGGAATGGAAGACCAGTGCGTGATCACTTCTGTTGCTTTGGATTATCTGAAAAGGGTGAAAGAGGCAGAACCGGAACTTAAGACCGGTTATATCCTTGCGGCAGCCTATGGTTCTTATTATAAAAATGAATCTGTGGACTTTATCAGTATCCGCTCCAGTCTGGTGACGAAAAAACAGATCGAAGCGGCTCATGAATATGGTAAAGCGATCCATGTGTGGACGGTCAACAGCCGTTCTGAGATCGAACAAATGGCCCTTATGGGCGTGGATAATATTATTACAGATTATCCTGCAAGAGCAAAGGAAGTGCTGTATCAGCCGGATGTGGCAAAGAATTTACTGACATATATCCGAATGGTGATGAAATAGGAGGAAAATACAGTGAGAGCGGTACTGCAGAGAGTGACCAGGGCAAGTGTCACAGTAGACGGAGAAGTTCTGGGAAAAATTGGAAAAGGATTTATGATCCTCTTAGGCGTAGAGGATGCAGATACAGAGGAAATTACCGACAAAATGGCAGACAAGATCTGCAAGCTGCGTATTTTTGAAGATGAAAACGGGAAGACCAACTTAAGTCTTGCAGATGTAGGGGGAGAATTGCTGGTGATCAGCCAGTTTACCCTTTATGCAGACTGCAAAAAGGGCAACCGTCCAAGCTTTGTAAAAGCAGGTGCGCCTGATATGGCGGAACGCTTATATGAGCATTTTATGGAGCGGTGCAGAACCTATGTGAATGTGGTGGAAAAGGGACAGTTTGGCGCAGATATGAAGGTGGAACTGTTAAATGACGGCCCGTTTACACTGATGTTGGAAAGCGAGCAGCTCTTTAATAAATAAGAGGCTCGGATAAAAGGAAAGACAGTTAATATAAAAAGGGCAGTTAATTATAGAAAGGACAGCCATGGAACTGGTATTGTACTACAGTACGGGAGATCCCCGTATGAAAAAACAGGAAATGATGATGAAAAGTGTTCTGGTGCGCATGAGAGTGAAGATCCGCAATGTAACCCCGGACCAGGTGCTGGAGTCAGTAGGTTATCTGGCTGGTGTACCGGGATTTGAAAAACGGGAAGCCGTGGATCTGGCGGAAACAGAAGAAATGCCACAGATCACAGAGCAAATGCTGGTCATGAAGGATTTTACCAGCCGCCGTATTGACACTCTTCTTTTAAATCTGCGGAAGGCAAAAGTGCCGAAGATCAATTTAAAAGCCGTTGTTACAGAGCAGAATGCAGGCTGGAGCTTTTATCATCTTTATGAGGAGATCGGGGAAGAACACCGCAAGATGAACGGAGGCGCGCAGTAATGGAAAGTCCCACCAGGCAGAGGCAGCTGCAGGAACTGGACCAGGTAGAACTTTGCACCCGTATTTTGTACCAGTCCCGGAATGAATTATATGTAAATATGCACTTTCTGGATGTGTCCTTAAGCAGTCTTGGTTTTGAGGCAGACTGGAACAGAAATGGGATCGCCTGTGACGGAGCAGTGATCTATTATGGCCCTGCATTTATTTTAGACCTTTACAAAAAGGGGCGTCAGGTGGTAAACCGTTATTATCTGCACACTTTATTCCACTGCCTGTTCTGCCATTTGTATACAAGAAAAGGCAGAGAGAAGGAAATGTGGGATCTGGCCTGTGACATTGCCATGGAGTCTGTACTGGATGGTATGTATGAAAAATGCATCCATGTGCCTCAAAGTCCCTTGCGAAGAGAGACCTATCTGCGTATCCGCAGATTTTTAACAGGAAATAAGACTTTTGGTGCTTCCGATGAGGAAGAGTGGAAAGTGGTCTTAACAGCAGAGCGGGTCTATCATGCACTTATGGAAATGGCTCTTCCAGAGCGCAGGATCCGCCAGCTGCTGGCAGAATTTCATGTAGATGACCATGACCTGTGGGAACAGGAACCGGACCCGTCTGCTGCCATGATCCGTCAGAACCAGTGGAATGACAACAGAGAGCGGATGCAGACCCAGATGGAGACTATGGGATCGGAAGAAGAGTCGGAAAATGAACAAAGCCTGTTGGACTCTATTCAGGTGGAAAATGAAGAGCGGTATGATTACCGCCAGTTTTTAAGGAAATTTGCGGTCCTGCGGGAAGAAATGCAGACAGATCCAGATTCTTTTGACCAGGCATTTTACACCTACGGCCTTTCCCTTTATGGAAATATGCCCCTGATCGAGCCTTTGGAAACCAGGGAAGTGCAGAGGATCGAGCAGTTTGTCATTGTCATTGACACCAGCATGTCCTGTTCCGGGGAACTGGTACAGCGGTTTTTAGAAGAGACCTACGATGTACTTTCCCAGTCAGAGACCTATTTCAGAAAAGTGCAGATCCATGTGATCCAATGTGATGACAAGGTGCAGTCAGATGTGATCCTTACCTGTGCCGATGACCTGAAAACCTATATGGAGCATTTCCGGATCAAAGGATATGGGGGAACGGACTTCAGACCGGCTTTTGAGTATGTAAACACTTTAAAGGTAACAGGGCAGTTAAATGGATTAAAGGGGCTTATTTATTTTACAGACGGAAAAGGCATTTATCCGGTGGCAGCACCTACTTATGATACGGCTTTTGTGTTTATCAGAGAGAGGTTTTCAGAAGAAGGATTTCCTGCATGGGCCATGCGGGTGGTATTGGATGAAGATGATATTGCCTGCATAAGCAGGCAGCAGAGTGCGTCGGCATGGGGTTCGTGAGTATAAAGAAAGGAACAGATCCAGTGAATATCAAACGAGCGAAAGAAGAAATAAAAGATACCATTGCAGCTTATCTTTTAAAAGATGAGTTTGGAGAATATAAGATCCCGGCGATCCGCCAGAGACCGGTGCTGCTGATCGGCCCCCCTGGAGTGGGAAAGACCCAGATCATGGAGCAGATCGCCAGAGAGTGTGAGATCGGTCTGGTGGCTTATACCATTACCCATCATACACGGCAAAGTGCAGTGGGACTGCCCTTTATAGAGCATAAAGTATACGGCGGAAAAGAGTATTCTGTTACAGAATATACCATGAGCGAGATCATTGCTTCTGTGTATGACCGTATCCGGGAGACTGGTTTAAAAGAAGGTATTCTTTTTATTGATGAGATCAACTGTGTGTCAGAAACTCTGGCGCCTACCATGCTCCAGTTTTTACAGTGCAAGACCTTTGGAAGCCATAAGGTGCCGGAAGGCTGGATCATCGTGGCAGCAGGAAACCCGCCGGAATACAACAAATCTGTCCGGGAATTTGATGTGGTAACATTAGACCGTATTAAAAAGATCGTAATTGAGCCGGATCTGGCAGTGTGGAAAGAATACGCCTATGCCCAGAATATCCATCCGGCGATCATGTCTTATTTAAACATCCGGTCTCAGTATTTTTGCACGGTGGAAACTACCGTAGACGGAAAGCGCTTTGCCACACCAAGAGGCTGGGAAGACTTATCCCAGCTGATCCGGGTATATGAATCACTGGGAAAGAAGGCGGACCGCGATGTAGTGGGACAGTATCTGCAGCACCCGAAGATCGCCAAGGATTTTGCTAATTATCTGGAACTTTATTATAAATATCAGGATCAGTACCGGGTAGATGAGATACTTTCCGGTATCATCAGAGAAGGGATCTGTGATAAACTGGATAAAGCTTCCTTTGATGAGCGGATGGCTGTAACAGGACTGCTTCTTGCGAAGCTGACTGACGGATTTAAGACCCTAAAGTTCATGAATGAGGAAATGACCCTTTTAATGGCTCAGTTAAAGCAGTTTAAGAAGGAGTTAGACGGGGCAGATATCCATACACCGGCCATGATATTAGAAAGCATCAGCGCTGAATTAGAAAGCATCCGTATCCATAAAAAAGAAAGCGGACTTTCAGACCGCAGACAGGACCGCATCTACCGGAAGATAAAAGAGGCACTGGAACAGTATGTGCAGCAGATGAAGGCACAGTCCTTACAGGAGAAGGAGGACAGCTGGAACTGGCTGCGGCAGCAGTTTATGGAAAAAAGCGATGCCTATGAGGATAAAAAGGAGTCCTGCGGTCAGCAGCTGGAACATGCCTTTGATTTTATGGAGGCGGCCTTTGCAAATGGTCAGGAACTGGTGATCTTTGTAACAGGTTTAAATACCGGGGAAGCCAGTGTAGAGTTTTTAAGGGAATATAATTGCGAACGTTACTATCGTTATAACAAAGAACTCCTGTTTGACGACCAGGAGAACAGAATGAAGGAAGTGCTGGGAAAATGATGATGAGAAAAGAGAAAACAGTGGGGAAAGCAAAAGCTGTGGGGACTCTTTTTACAGGAGATGATCTGAAAAAACTGATCTTTCCTTTGATCGTTGAGCAGATACTGGCGGTTTCCGTTGGTATGGTAGATACCGTGATGGTATCCAGTGCAGGAGAGGCGGCTACTTCCGGCGTATCTCTGGTAGACATTATCAACGTACTTATTATCAATATTTTTGCTGCTGTGGCAACGGGCGGTGCTGTGGTCACATCCCAATATCTGGGGCAGAAGCGAAAGGATCGGGCATGTCAGTCAGCGGACCAGCTGATCCTGGTAACAGGTGTGGTCGCCCTGGTGATCATGACTTTAAGCATCCTGTTCCGCTGGCAGCTGTTAAACCTTATTTATAAGGGCGTTACGGCAGAGGTAATGAGAAATGCAGTGATCTATCTGACCATCTCTGCTATTTCCTATCCGTTTCTGGCAGTATATAATTCCTGCGCAGCATTGTTTCGGTCTATGGGAAATTCAAAAATATCCATGCAGGCGTCCATTATCATGAATGTGATCAATGTGATCGGTGATGCACTGTTTATTTTTGTTTTTCACTGGAGCGTGGCAGGTGCGGCAGGTGCGTCCCTGATCTCCCGTATGGTGGCATGTTTTATCCTTATGTGGAAACTGCGGGATCCAAAGCTGGATATCCGTATCGGCACTACCAGAGGTGTAAATATGCGTATGGTAAAGCAGATTTTACATATCGGTATCCCAAATGGCATTGAAAACAGTATTTTCCAGCTGGGCCGTGTGCTTACAGTAAGTATTATCGCCATGTTTGGAACCACACAGATCGCAGCAAATGCCATTGCCAACAATCTGGACAGTATGGGTGTTCTGCCGGGAACGGCTATGTGTCTGGCCATCGTTACGGTGGTGGGCCGCTGCGTAGGTGCGGGAGATTTTGAACAGGCGGAATATTATGCAAAGAAAATGATGAAACTGACTTATATCATCAGTGGCCTCTGCTGTCTGGCAGTGATCCTTACCATGCCTCTTACTCTGCGGCTCTATGGAGTTTCTGAGGAAACAAGGCATCTGGGAGCTATTCTGGCTTTGATCCACAATGGCTGTGCTATTTTCCTGTGGCCGGCAGGTTTCTGCCTTCCCAATGTCATGCGTGCGGCAGATGATGTGAAATTTCCTATGTGCGTATCCATTGCATCCATGTTCATTTTCCGTATCGGTTTAAGTTATGTTACCGGTGTGGCTATGGGATGGGGCGCCATTGGCGTATGGGTCGCTATGATCATAGACTGGATCGTGCGTATCATCTTCTTTGCAACACGGTTTTTCAGTGGAAAGTGGAAGACCTTTTATCATGGAGAAGCATAGATGGTATAAAGGAATTTCTGGATATAAGAGTACATAAGGGGGATAAAGGAGAGAGGTTATGAATTCTAAGACAAAAGGCATTATATGTATTGTGACAGCGGCATTCTGCTTTGCTTTTATGTCGCTGTGTGTCCGGCTGGCAGGTGATCTGCCGTCTATGCAGAAGATATTGTTCCGTAATCTGCTGGCGTTTTTCATTGTAGGTGCGGGCCTGATCCGCAAGCCGGAAAAACTGGAGATACACAAGGGAGATCTTAAGTTTTTGCTCCTGCGTTCTATCTGCGGGACCGTTGGTATTGTATGCAACTTTTATGCCATTGACCACCTGGTGCTTTCTGATGCCAATATGTTAAATAAACTTTCACCTTTCTTTGCCATTATTTTTTCTTATTTTCTTTTAAAAGAGAGACTGACACTGTTTCAGGGGATCGCTGTTGTAGCAGCATTTATCGGAGCTTTGTTTATCATCAAACCTACAGGAAATATGACAGATCCGGCTGCTTTTGTGGGTATGATAGGCGGTGCGGGAGCCGGTGCAGCTTATACCTATGTGCGTGTTTTAGGTAAAAGAGGGGTAAACGGAAAGCTGGTAGTCATGTTCTTTTCTGCCTTTACCTGTCTGTTTGCACTGCCATTTCTCATTGGACATTTTGTGCCTATGAAATGGTGGCAGGTTGCAGCTATGATCGCAGCCGGATTTGGCGGTGCAGGCGGCCAGATCTTCGTGACTAAAGCATATTTTTATGCGCCGGCAAAAGAACTTTCTGTTTTTGACTATTCACAGATTGTTTTTTCTGCGTTGATGGGTTTTCTTGTTCTGGGACAGAAACCGGATGTATTTAGTTTCCTGGGATATGTGATCATCTGCGCTACGGCAGTAGTGATGTATTTTTATAATAAGAACCGGAGTGCATAAAAATGCACCTGAGACAGAAAGAATACGATATTTTTGAGAAAGAGAGGAGAAAAATATGTTGCTGATTAAAAATGGACGGTTGATTGACCCGGCAAAAAAGAGCGAAAGGAATGCTGATATTGTTGTAAAAAACGGAAAAATCGAAAAAATATATCCAGAAGGAACATTACCTGCAGAGGCAGAAGCAGCTGCAGATCAGGTGATCGACGCTAAAGGCCTTGTAGTGGCACCAGGACTGGTGGATGTTCATGTACATTTCCGTGATCCGGGACTGACTTACAAAGAAGATATCCATACTGGTGCAGCAGCTGCGGCAAAGGGTGGTTTTACCACCGTTGTGTGCATGGCAAATACAAAGCCGATCGTGGATAATGAAGAGACACTGCGCTATGTGCTGGAAGAAGGAAAGAAGACCGGTATCCATGTGCTCAGCTGTGCAGCGATTTCCAAAGGGTTTGAGGGGAAAGAGAGAACGGATATGGAAGGCCTGTTAAAGGCCGGTGCAGCAGGTTTTACAGATGACGGTATTCCGTTAATGGACGGACCTTTCGTAAAAGAGGCAATGGAAGAGGCAGCCAGACTGGATACGGTTTTAAGTTTCCATGAAGAAGACAAGACTTTCATCAAACAGAACGGCATCAACCATGGCAAAGTGTCTGACCAGCTGGGAATTTACGGTTCACCGGCACTGGCAGAGGACTCTCTGGTAGCAAGAGACTGCATGATCGCACTGGCTACCGGTGCAAGGATCGATATCCAGCATATCAGCTCCGGCCATTCCGTAGAAATGGTACGTCTGGCAAAGAAAATGGGCGCAAATGTATGGGCGGAAGTAACACCTCATCATTTTACCCTTACAGAAGATGCGGTATTAAAATATGGCACTCTGGCAAAGATGAACCCGCCTCTGCGTACTGAGTGGGACCGCCAGATGCTCATTGAAGGCTTAAAAGACGGCACCATTGATATGATCGCCACAGACCATGCTCCTCACAGCAAAGAAGAAAAAGAAAAGCCGCTGACAGAGGCACCAAGCGGCATCACAGGCCTTGAAACCTCTCTGGCTCTCGGCATCACCAGCCTGGTAAAACCGGGACATCTGACCCTGATGCACTTAATGGAAAAAATGAGCTTAAATCCTGCGAAGCTTTACAAATTAGACTGCGGCCGCTTAGAAGAAGGCGCAGCAGCTGACCTTGTGATCTTTGATGAAAATGAGAAGTGGGTGGTGGATGGATTTGCGTCTAAGGCAGCCAACAGTCCGTTTTTGGGAGCAGAACTGACCGGAAGAGTGAAGTATACTATTTGTGAAGGAAATGTCGTGTATAAGTTGTAGTACTCTGTCCGCCCGGTGCTGTCAGGCGCCGAGCGGGCCTTTTTAAAATTGCCTCTTTACAAAAACACTTTAGTATGCTACCATGATAGCGTGTCAAAACGAGAGGACGTTTTATTAAGAGGAGGAAAATGATTATGAAGAAAAGAGTATTATGTGCAGCAATTGCATCCATGATGGCATTATCCATGACAGCCTGCTCATCAGGCAGCACCGCTACCACAGCAGCTGAAACAAAAGCATCTGAGACAGAGACAACTACAGAGGAAGCTTCTTCTGAATCAGCAGAAGAGACCACTGCTGAAGCAGCAGGTACAGAAGGCGGCACACTGATCGTTGGTTTTGATCAGGATTTTCCTCCGATGGGCTTTTTAGGAGACAATGGAGAGTACACCGGTTTTGACCTGGAACTGGCCCAGGAAGTTGCAAAGCGTCTTGGCCTGGAATATAAAGCACAGCCAATTGCGTGGGATGCAAAGGATATGGAACTGGAGTCTGGAAACATTGACTGTATCTGGAACGGATTTACCATTACAGGCCGTGAAGATGATTATACCTGGACCGAACCCTATATGGCAAATACCCAGGTATTTGTAGTAAGAAATGATTCCGGTATTGAGGGAAAAGACAGTCTTGCAGGTAAAGTAGTAGAGTGCCAGGCAGATTCTTCCGCAGAAGCAGCATTAAAAGAGGATCCGGATCTGACTTCCACCTTTGGACAGCTTTTAACCACGGCTGATTACAACACAGCATTTATGGATCTGGAACAGGGCGCTGTAGATGCTATTGCTATGGATGTGATCGTAGCAGGTTATCAGATCCAGCAGAGAAATGCAGATTTTACTATCTTAGATGACTCTCTTTCTGCAGAAGAGTACGGCGTAGGTTTCAAGAAAGGCAACACCGAGTTAAGAGATAAAGTTCAGGCAACACTGGAAGATATGGCGAAAGACGGAACTATGAAAGAAATCTCTGAAAAGTGGTTTGGTGAAGACGTTACTACCATTGGAAAGTAATAATCATTAAGTTTGAAACAGGTAAGAAAGATTTAGGGGAGTGCAGTTGTTTACTGTGCCCCCTTGTTGCGTGTATATATCAATTTTGAAAGCAGGTACAGATATGGGTAAAATGACACTCCAGCAGATCCTTATGCAGCTTGCAGGAGGTATGGGAACCAGTATACAGATCTTTGCAGTGACCCTTATTTTTTCACTGCCTTTAGGACTTTTTGTGGCTCTGGGACGTATGTCAAAAAATAAGATCCTTCAGACGATCATTAAAGTTTATATCTCCATTATGCGAGGCACACCGCTGATGCTGCAGCTGCTGGTTGTTTATTTTGGCCCGTACTATATGTTTGGCATGCGTGTAAGCAACAGCTACCGCCTTTGGGCTGTATTCATCGGTTTCGTGATCAACTATGCAGCCTATTTTGCAGAGATCTACCGCAGCGGCATCCAGTCCATGCCGGTAGGACAGTATGAAGCAGCAAAACTGTTGGGTTACAGCAAATCGCAGACATTTCTCACCATTATCCTCCCGCAGGTAATCAAGCGCATCCTTCCTTCTGTTACCAACGAAGTGATTACTCTGGTAAAAGACACTTCACTGGCATTTACATTAAGCGTTATGGAAATGTTTACCACAGCAAAAGCTCTGGCATCTTCCCAGGTAAGCATGATGCCTTTCGTTGCAGCAGGCATTTTCTATTATGTATTTAACCTGATCGTTGCCATGTTCCTTGAATGGCTGGAGAAGAAACTGGATTATTACCGTTAGTGTGTATAAGGGTGTGATTTCATACAGGAGGATTGTGGACAATGAAATTATTAGAGATCAATCATGTGGAAAAGTCATTTGATGACCTGACCGTTCTTAAAGATATATCATTAAGCGTGGAAGACGGCGAGATCGTTTCTATCATCGGACCATCCGGTTCCGGAAAATCTACCTTGCTGCGGTGCGCCACTATGTTAGAAACTATGGACAGCGGTGAGATCCTTTATCTTGGCAAAAAGGCAGTGTGGAGCGATGAAAGCGGAAAGCTGAACTACGCGGACAAAAAAGACTTAAAAGAGATCCAGAGCAGGTACGGCCTGGTGTTCCAGAACTTTAACCTGTTTCCGCATTTTAATGTGCTTAAAAACGTTGCAGATGCTCCTATTCGGGTGCAGAAACGTAACAAAGAAGAGGTCTATAAAGAAGCAAGGGAACTTTTAAAGAAAATGGGGCTGGAAGATAAAGAAACAGCCTATCCGTGTCAGCTCTCCGGCGGTCAGTGCCAGCGAGTAGCCATCGCAAGAGCCCTTGCATTAAAGCCAAAGATCCTTTTCTTTGACGAACCAACTTCCGCTCTGGATCCGGAGCTGACCGGAGAAGTGTTAAAAGTCATTAAATCCCTGGCAGACCTGCACATTGCCATGGTCATTGTTACTCACGAAATGGCCTTTGCAAAAGATATTTCCCACAGAGTTATCTTTATGGCCGATGGTGTGATCGTAGAAGAAGGAACACCGGAAAAGGTGTTTGCTTCCGATAATGAGAGAACAAAGAATTTCCTTGGCAGGTATGGAAATCTGCTGTAAGTTCACAAGATCATATATCTGACATTTATTAATTCCCTTTGCGTATCTCCAACGGAAAGTTGGCATTATCAGAAGTAACATAGGTAACGATCACAGAATCCCCGCTGTCACTGGTGAGAGCATCTTCATCAGAAGGGCAGTTATCTTTAATAAATCCGATTTCTCTGCCGTCTGTTGTCTGGATCATGAAGGTGCTCATAGCGTTGCTGGTGGTAATGCCTTCATCCGTAGAGATGGTCCATTCTTCCTGTTCTGGGAAGGCCGCAATATAAGTGGCTTTTTCGGGATCGCCGGAAGTGTCCTTCATACAGGCAATGGCAATCTGTATATTTTTTTCAATTTCTGTTTCCACATCGGTAATGTCAGAAAGAGAGATCGTATATTCTTTTCCGTCATCGGCCTGTAAGGTAAATGCTGAGCCGTCTTTTTCTGCTTTTGTAATAGTTCCCTGAAGCATGTAAAACTTAGAACTATCTGTATCTTCCGAAGCCTGTGTTTCGGTTGGGTTAACGGTTTCCTCTGCTGAGGTTTCAGTCTGGCTTTCGGTCTGCACCGACGTAGACGTATCTGCAGGCGCGTCGTTTTTCTTCCCACAGGCTGACATCATAATAGTACCGGCTGCAAGCAGGATTGCAAGATTATATACATGTCTTTTTTTCATGATCGTAACATTCTCCTTTATGGTTTTATATCCTAGTACATCGTTTCATAACGGTCTCAAAACAGATGATATAGATGCTTCTATGTTGATGGTAACATCTGTATGAGGAAAATTCAATTAAGATTCTTTTAAGTTTAAAGAACATGTAAAATCGCAGTGCGGATTTACTTTAAAAAATAGTTGTCCTATGTTACAATGAAACAATACTTTAACGAAAAATCTTACAAAAATTGGTATTTACAACCAGAAACGGAGGGGAAAATGATAGCAGAAATGATCACAAATATGGGGATCCCGTCAGATGCGGAGTTATTTTTACGAGTGATTGTAGCCAGTATATTGGGGTATATGATCGGTTATGAGCGAAAAAACCGTGATAAAAGTGCCGGTATGAGGACGCATGCCATTGTAGCATTGGGAGCGGCACTGATGATGGTAGTATCCAAGTATGGCTTTGCGGATGTGGAAAAAGTGGATGCATCCCGCGTGGCATCACAGATCGTATCCGGTGTCGGCTTCCTTGGTGCAGGTGTAATCTTTGTCCGCAATAATACAGTCAGCGGCCTGACTACAGCAGCGGGACTTTGGACCACAGCGGGAGTTGGAATGGCAGTAGGAGCCGGAAAATACGGTATCGGTGTGAGTGCCGGTATTCTGGTAGTAGTTATCCAGGAAATACTTCACAGAACCTCTTTCCTTACTGCGGAACCAATTCGCGGTTTCTTAAAAATGACCTGTACAGATTATGACAATGTGATCGTGGATATCCAGGCACATTTTGCCCGGGAAAAGATTAAGATATTCAATCTGAAAGTGGGAAAAGGCAAAAACGGAACGAAGGTGGAAATGGAAGTAATATATCCGCCTTTATATGACAAGAATGCAATGCTGCTAAAACTGGCAGCAGACGAACGCATTACAGGAATCAGCGGATGATCAGCAGATACAAATAGATAAGGACTGTAAAAAGGACTGTCAAGTTTGCAGATAATACCTGCCAACGAGACAGTCCTTTTTAACACGTAACTATGAATGTACGGAATCGTTACGCATTTACAATAATTTCAGTATCTCTTCCCGGTCGATCAGGATACTGCTGATGCCTTCACCGGATAATATCTCCTCAGCCAGATCCTGCTTGCTTTTTTGAAGATTCTGGATCTGTTCCTCAATGGTGTTTTCCGCGATCAGTTCATATACCATTACTGTATTTTTCTGCCCAATCCGGTGCGCACGGTCAGTTGCCTGATTTTGTGCGGCAACATTCCACCATGGATCGAAATGGATTACAATATCTGCTGCTGTCAGGTTTAGACCGGTTCCCCCGGCTTTCAAAGAAATACAGAAAACAGGTACATCTGACTGATTAAAGGTATCCACTCTGCGCATGCGTTCTTCCTTGGAAACACTGCCGTCAATACGCAGATCAGGAATGGATTCTTTTTTCAAAGCATCTTCGATCTCATCCAGTACGCTGGTAAACTGAGAGAATACAAGCAGCTTGTGACCGCCGTCAATGGCCTGCTTGATCAGCTCCATACAGGTATCCAGCTTGGCGTTTTCGCCCTTATAATTTTCAAGGAAAAGGGATGGGCCGCAGCATAACTGGCGCAGACGTGTCAACTCCCGCAGCAGCTCCAGCTTATTCTGGCGGAATTCATCCGGCGACTGTTTGGCAAGGAACATACGCAGGCGTTGTGCGTAGGCATCGTAGAGCTTGCGCTGCTCTCCCACCAGCCGGACAGAGATGGATTTTTCCAGCTTGTCAGGGAGTTCGAGGAGTACATCCCGCTTCAGGCGGCGAAGGATAAATGGATGCACCAGAGTGCGAAGCCGGTCTGAAGCATCAGAATTCTCACCGTGTACAATAGATTCTTCATAGGTTTCCCGAAATCCCTGATAGCCAAGAAGAAAGCCGGGCATGAGAAAATCAAAAATACTCCACAATTCGCTCAGGCGATTCTCAATGGGGGTTCCGGTAAGCGCCAGGCGGAATCCGCTTCGTACCAGGCGGACAGATTTAGATGCCTGTGTATTATGATTTTTGATATATTGCGCTTCATCTATGATCTGATTGGCGAATGTCAGGTCTTCATAGCCTGCAATATCCCTTTTCAAAAGGTCATAGGAAGTAATCCAGACATCCGCATCCAGTGCCGGGTCAGTGCCTGCAGCCTGTGCAAGAAGTTCTTTGCGTTCTGCAGCAGAGCCGCTTATGACTTTGCATTTTAAGTCAGGTGTAAAACGTTTGATTTCTTTTTCCCAGTTATAGACCAAGGATGCAGGTGTGATGATCAATGTACGAAGTTCATCACCGTTTTTTCCGGCTTCCTTTTCTGAAAGCAGGAAGGTCAGTGCCTGCAGCGTTTTTCCAAGTCCCATATCATCTGCAAGTATTCCGCCAAAGCCGCATTGTTTTAAAGTCCGGATCCATCGATAACCGTTGGCCTGATACGGACGGAGCAAAGATGCCAGTGATGCCGGTACTGAAATTTCAGTATCATTGACCAGATCCATATTTAAGATCAGCTGGCGGTAGCGCCGATTGGCATTGACCTGGATCCGGTCACGGTCTTTTAACATCTCGTCCAGGTAAAGAGCGCGAAACATAGGTATGGAAATATCTTCCGGATGTTTTTTGCCATATTGCAGCCAGGTCTCAGAGAGCGTTTCCCATGCATCCGACTGTTGTGGATCAAGTGTAACAAAAGTTCCGTTTTTCAGTCGATGGTAGGTTTTCTTCCGGCTGTAGGAAGATAAAAGTTCTGCCAGCTCTTTCATATCCATATCGCCGGAGGAGAGCGACATATGGAGCATAAGACCATCCAGTTGGATGCCGACATTTACAGTAGGCATAGAGCGTACTTTCAGTTTTTTCAATGCATCGGAAATAAATACCTCTCCAAGCTTGGAAAGCTCCGGAATATCATAAAGCAAGAACTGATACAGGCGGTCATTGCTGCAAAGCAGGCACATAGACCGGTCTGTTTCATTGTAAGCATCAAAATAGCCATTTATTGCCTGGCGGACAGAATTTTCTTCGGCCTGGTTGCGCACGTCAGTTGCTGTGTTGTCATATAAGAGGAAATCCTGTCCCAGACGCTCATATATGCAGTGAACCTGACAGGAGACCAGATCGCTTTGAGGAAGATCCAGATAAATCTGAAACTTAGGAATTTCCGGACGGTAATCATCCGGGGACAGCCCCTGATAGCGTATGACCGTCTGCTTTTCCAGATCCGGAAGAAGCTGGCTGAATACAGACGGAAGTTCAGACTGGCGGATATACAGTTCCGGTTTATTTGATAAGATCTCCAGCAATTGTTCCGCTGTTTCGTTTTCTGCTTTATGAAGCCGGCCGATCTGATTTTGACACAAAAAATAGATCCAGTCCTGAGTGGAAAAGATCCGACGGGAATCGGGTGCACCAAGAATGGCACCAAAATTCTGCTTTGTCAACGTGATACCGGGATCATTCAGATCAGGAAGAAAGACTACAGAGTCATTCTCATAATTAAAAGGAATACCCGCATAAAGCTCCAGGAACGCATCCAGATTTCTGCCTGACAGATGAAGATAACGTTGGTAGGAACCATTGACGTAAAGGAACAAAGAGGAATAGTGATTTTTTCTGTCTTCATCGTACAAGCCGCTGAGAAAGTTCATCACCCGACGGGATGGCGCATCCAGTTGTGCCATCTCGATCTGTACGGTATCCTTGCCCAGTGTGTAGGGGGCATGGGATTTCAGTGCATGGATCAGATCGGGGATATCTTTTACAACATATTTTCTGCGGCTGCCAAAACGCAGTTCAAGGTTTGGCCCGGAGGAGTTTGGGTGCAATATACATTCAACGGAGTAATTTCCGGCATCCAAAGAAGACGGCAGAAAAGATACAGAATTTTTCCTGCTGTCTAACAACGTTAAAAGCTGTTTATCGGTAAGCTTCAGAATACCGGGCTGAAATGGATCAGACAGACCTGTTCGCTCCTTTAGTTTGTCAGCAAGGGGACTGTCACGAAAGACAGATATGCCCTGAGTGTCTGTCAGATAAGAGGACAGCAGAGCGGTAATGTGCTTGCAGGCATATTTATTCTGCCGAAAGAAGCTGCAATGACAGTGCATCTGAATCAACTCCCCGTGGGTTTCATCCAGCATCAGCTCACAGGAAGGTGAATCGTCAGAATCCTTGGATGCAGACCGCAGGATCTTAATGCTGACTCCTTTTTTATATAGGATATTATTACGGCGCTGGTCATCAGCAGAAGCTTTTTGGCAGTCAGTAAATTCAGGGCTGGATAATGCCAGTTCCAAGCCTTCCAGTATTTCTTCCTGTGTAAAATCACGAAGGAAGTGTTTATATCGGTAGTTTGTCTGTTTCATGATTTCCTCCCACAGCATACTTTGTATTTTTTTCCGGATCCGCACGGACAGGGATCATTTGGATAAATACGTTTTTTGGCAACAGCTGCAACCTTCTTCGGCGGCTGCTTTTTATGGGCATCAAATTCTGCTTCTGTAAGACCGCTAAGGGGCAGAAGACGGAAGTCCTTTTTATGTTTTGTCAAAAAATCAGAAATAGCTTTTATGACCGGACTGGTGCTTTTAAGCCTTAATGTGTCCGCACAAAAACGGAGGATCTCATCATGAGAGTATGCAAAGTAAGTCAAGTGTGCAATCTCTGCAGCAGAATAGGAAATAAGATAAGACGAACAGTGATATTTTAATAAAAGCCGACGGTATTCATTTCCCATTTCCGGATCCAGCTGATATCCATAGACGGCTACCTTTTCCAGGACGTAACGGTCAGGAGTATAATGAAGCCGGTTTCTCAGGACAAAATTGGAGCGCAGTTCTTCTGCCGCAGAACGATCAAAATCCTTAAGGTTGTAGCGGGTGGATACGTTTAATTTTTTCAGGTTTAACGTCAAAGCTGCTGTTCCGGCATCCCAAAGCTCTGAGAGATTGGCATTCTGGCAGACCTCAGGATAGCAGTGAAGGAACAGCTCCTCAGCCAGCTCGCGGTCAACAAAGCCGTACAATTTGCAGGCGGCGGTCAGTACCGTACGATAGCATAAATGGAGGAGAAAATCCCGTTCGTTATTATTTTCCAGCCAACGCTCATAAAAGTCCATAAATTCTTTTGCGATCCGGGTGACCCCGGAGTAATCATGGGCAAGAAGACTGCGTTCACTAAGTTTCGGCAATACATCCCAGAAATCAACAGACGGATCAGGCAGATTTCCGGTAACACAGAGTGTGTTCATAGCCTGATATTCAGTATAAGTCAGGGACGAAAGAAGAGAGGTCCAATAACGGTCCTGATTCATATCGCAGCAAAGAGTACGGATAAGATCTGCTTTACGCTGTCCGCTGTAATAGTCAAGCTGAAACCGGTCAGCAAACTGCTTCAAGTCGGCAACCGTATGAGACTCCAGAATGCGTGATAACGGAATAGAGATAGTTTTACAAAATTCCGGAGCAATGGAACCGGGGCGAAACAGGCGGACCAGACTGCGGTTCATCTTTTCAAGAAGTAACTGATTATTTTTTTCGGCATCTTCGAGAAAGTAACCGGTCGCTGAAGAGGGATCTAAGTCAGGCCGGAATCGGGTAATGTGGGGAACGTAAAAATCAGAAACATCACCGGATTCCAGAACCTCCAGCAAAAGATTGCAGGGAGGATCATTCCTTAGACCCAGGTCTATCTGTGCAAAAGAACCGATAACTAATACATCTTTTAACGCAAGACTGGGAGATACAGAGTGTTCATCTGTCCGGAATGTCATGCTCTTGCATTCACCGGGATGCTCCAGAAAAACAATTGCAGCTGCTTGCTGGAGTTCAGCGATCGTCCGGTCTTCTTCTATCTGCAGCTCACGGATCTTCTGTGGATTGGAACGAGAGAGGATTAATTTTATAGTAAAAATTTTCATAGGTCTCCTTTGGATCATAAGGTACATTTATGATTACTGTACACGGGCATGCACTTGCGAAACCGAAAGTGCCGTATCTTTTGTATCATACCATGAAACCGGAGACGATGCAATGAATGCGTGGCGGATTTTACATGGTTTTACAGGAGTTTTGACGCAGATAAACGTTTGCAGCGGCTGGAAAAATAGTTCTGCAGTTTTATCAGGTCAGCGTTTAAAATAAGTTCTTCCGGAAAATGAATCTGTTCCAGCATGGCAATGGCATCGGAGTGTTCACCTACAAACCACATAGAATGCGCATCGGAGCTTACGATAATGGGGACTCCTTTTTGGGCACACAGGGAGGCAACCTGAGAACAGATCCGTTCGCTGCCCGGACGGATCCGGAAGGAAGAAGAATTGATCTCCAGAAGTTTGTGATATTTTTTACATGCGTCTACCACCGGCGCGGCATCTATCTCATAAGCAGGATTCCCGCAGTGGCCGATACAGTCAATATAGGGATTCTGGATCACCCGGAGCAGACCGCGGGTGTGCTCCTCACGGCTGGATGGTTTTATACATTCCGAATGGTAGGATGCAATTACAAAATCGAGCCGTTTCAAGACAGCGGGTTCCAGATCGACGGTTCCATCGAAATCCATGATATTAACTTCAGCCCCTTTGTAAAAACGCAGTCCCTGGATGTAGTCAGGCATATTTCCCTTCATACAGAAAAAATGATGTGAAACGGCACCATCAGGCATCTGCGGGCCATGGTCGGTCACGGCGAAAGCCTGAAATCCCCGTTCTTTGGCTGCCTGTGCCAGCTCTGCTATCGTACTATAAGCATGCTGGCTTGCAAGAGAATGTGTGTGCAGATCCGCAATGATCTTCATAAAGGATACCTCCATCTGGATTATGTCACAAATAATATATGCACAGTATAACATTGAGTAAACAAATGCACAACAAGTTTTGTAAAAATACGGTATAGTTTTGTAAAAAATAAGCAAACCATATTGACTATAAAAAGAGAACTTGCTATACTTTTTTATAATAAAGTTGAATTTGATTAATGATAATTAAAGGAATGTTTTCAATAGACACAGTGGCAGGAAGTAAACAAAAGCATATAGACAAGTAAACAAAATAAATAAAAGAAGTAAACATTATTGAAGAATAGGAGGTATTGATATGATCTACAGCGAAAAGGAGTATCATATTCAGCTGACATCAGCGGATGTAGGGAAGTATGTGATTCTTCCGGGAGACCCCGGGCGATGTGAGAAGATCGCACAGCATCTGGATTCTGCGGTTCACGTAATGACAAACAGGGAATACACCACATATACAGGTTTGTTGTGCGGCGAAAAAGTGAGCGTAGTTTCAACAGGAATCGGCGGACCGTCTGCTTCGATCGCGATGGAGGAACTGGTCCACTGCGGTGCCCATACGTTTATCCGGGTAGGAACCTCCGGGGGAATGCAGCCGGAGATCCTCTCGGGAAGTGTGGTAATCGCCACAGGGGCGATCCGTATGGAGGGAACATCCAGGGAATACGCACCCATCGAATATCCGGCGGTGGCGAATTTTGAGGTAGTAAATGCTCTTTATCGTGCAGCGGTTGAAACAGATACACCATTTCATATGGGGGTTGTACAGTGTAAAGATTCCTTCTACGGACAGCATGCGCCGGGAGAAATGCCGGTGGGAGCACAGCTTTCATATGAATGGGATGCATGGAGAAAATGCGGTGCTCTGACCAGTGAAATGGAATCGGCAGCCCTGTTTATCGTAGGAAGTGTACGCCGGGTCCGTGTGGGGTCTGTGATGCTGGTAATCGGAAACCAGGTGCGCCGGGAACAGGGACTGGAAGATATCCAGTGCCATGATACACAGATCGGGATCCGTATTGCCATTGAGGCATTAAAAAAGTTGATTTTGGAAGACAGAAAAAAGCAAAACAAAGGTCTTCCGGAAAAAATATAAAAGAGATGAAAGAGGTATGAGATGATGAAAAAGGATACTCACAGTAAATGGATAAAGGCAGCCGGAGCATGTATGGCTGCGGTATGTCTGACGGCCTGCTCCGGTTCTCAGTCTGCGCCGACTGATACAACAGCAGCATCTGAAGCGGCTGTTGAAGAAGGTCTGGGAGATGTAACCATAAAGATCGGCTTTAACGGAGACTTTACTACCATGGTAGATGCAGTAGTAGGGGCCGGTGAACGACTGAACAAAAAGTTTGAAGAACAGGGTATCAATACAAAGATCACATTTGAAACAGATCTTCAGACGATCGATAATTCAGAATTCCATAATAACATCGTATTTGCTCATAAGAGCGGCGATGCACCGGATATTTTTATCTGTGATACCGATGTAGCCGGTTTTGTAAATGCCGGATGCGTACTGGATATTACAGATGCGATTACAGACGCAATGGTGGATGATATCTGCCTTCCGGCCACAGTAGACGGAAAAGTATACGCAATGCCTTTTGATATGCCGCTGCGTGTGATCTACTACAATAAAAATGATCTTGCAGCAATCGGCTGGTCACAGGAAGAGATTGATGCATATCCGCAAAAGATTGCATCCGGAGAAGTGACATTGGAAGATTTTATCGCTCTTTGCGGGGAAGTGGTTGAAAAAGGCGGTGCTGAATACGGAATGGTACATCGTCCTTCTGCCGGAAACGACTTTTTTGATCTGTTAAATGCAGTTGGAGGCAGTTATTTTGACGAGAATGGCAAACTGGTCTTTGATGAACAGGGAATCACCCGCCTGTTTGATACCTTATATACCAATGCGCAGGTAACAAAGATCACACCGGATAATTTAAATCAGATGGGATGGGGAACGATCAATGAAATGGTAGGTACCGGCAAAGCATTTGCTTATTTTGGCCCAATGTTTTCAGCAACCTATGTTGCTCAGGCAGCAGGACTTGATACAGATGCCTTTGCAGCACAGGAACAGTTTGTGCTTTTCCCGAAATCAGCTGATACAGACAAAGCATTCTGCACGGCAGCACCTCAGTTCATGTCTATCAGTGCAGATACAAAATATCCACAGCTGTGTAAACAGATCTTTATGGAATTACAGGGAGATTCTGCTGACCTGCTGGCACATCACAGCGCAGTTACCTATTCTCTTTCCAGTGTGAAGGCAGCAAATGAGATGGAAGAGATCACAAGCAACCCGATCTTGGCACCTGTTACTTATATGGCAGATTATGCCCAGTCTATCCCTTCCGTAGAAAATGCCACATCTTTAAGAGGCGTGATCTTTGATCAGATCGCATCCTTAGAGCTTGGACAGACGACCGTTGAAAAAGCAGTGGAAGATTGCAAGACACAGGCACAGCTGAATATTGATGATATCATTGTAAAATGATCGTCCACTGAAAATCTGCAGCACATTTTTGATGAACCTGTTCATCGGGATGTGCTGCATGTTCTATAAAGCAAATAGAAAGGCTGTTCGCTATGAAGAAAAACAATCGTCAGGCATATCAGTTCCTTACGCCTTTTATTATTTTTGTTTCTATTTTTTATATTATTCCGGCAATTCTAACAATAGCAATGTCCCTTACCGGTCTTGATTCCTCCTTCGTATGGAAATGGAATCATTTCAATAATTATCGTAAGATCCTGCTGGATCCGAATACGTGGGGAATCGTAAGAAACACACTGGTTTTTGTGGTCTGTGCCATTGCTATTACGATTTTTTTGGATCTTGTCATATCGATTCTGGTCACTTATTTCATCAAATCAGAAGACATATCTTCTTTTTTTAAATCCATTGTCATGATTCCCATGATCACACCGGCAGTTGTGTATTCTGTTTTGTGGATATGGCTGCTGGATGCCAGTGAAAACGGAGTGATCAACCAGTTTTATATGAAAATGACAGGAGCTTCGGTACCATTAAACTGGATTGCCAAATATCCGATGCAGATCGTTGTTATGGCAACGGTACTGACCAGTGTTGCTTTTGGCGCAATCAATTTTTCCAGCGCCATTAAAAGTATTCCGGAAAACCAGTTTAAGGCGGCGAGAATCGATGGAGCCGGAGAGTGGGAGATCATAAAAAGTATTATCCTTCCCAATATCCGTTACCATATTCAGTTTATCGCTTTATGGGAGACACTGGGATTATTTACGAATTATGTCACTATCATGTTGATCACAGATGGAGGACCGAGTATGAAGACGGAGGTATGGGCGTTATCTGCATACCACAAGGCCTTTACCAACCAGCAATATGGGTATGGTGCGGCAATTTCTATGGTCCTGATCCTGGTTGTTATGATCCTGATGGTCCTGCTGAACAAAGTAATGGACAGACGTGACAAGGTGTGAGGTGTGAAATGGCAAAAAAATCCGCTGCAACAATGAACCGCGGTGAGATCCGCAATCAAAAATATGCGATTATCGGAATGATTTTGATCTGTATTCCGATCGTTGTTCTTTATCTGACGTTTTTCAGGCTTGCTTTTATCGATCCGGATAGCGGGACACTTACGTTAGGAAATTTCCGCTTTCTTTATACATCCATGGAAAAGAAAATGACAACAATCAGCCCCATCGGAACAGCGATGAAAAATACGGTGGTTTTTGCTGTCCTCGTGACCAGCTGTGAAGTGCTGATCAGCTGCATGGCCGGTTATGCTCTTTCACGGCTGCGCTTTACAGGACGCAGGCTGATCCAGAATCTTTTACTGATCCTGCGTATGTTCCCTAATCTGCTTTTGCTGATCGGTGTACTTTACGTTTTGATGACGATACGGTTGTCCAACAGCCTGGCAGGCGTTATCATGGTTGCGATTGCTTTTCGTATTCCCGGATCTACGTTTATCATTAAAAACCATTTTGAAAATTCCTGTCTGGTGGACGGATGCACCCGTTTTTCCGCATTTCGTCAGGTGATCGTATATCTGGTAAAACCGGGTATTGCTTCTATTTCTGTTTTTTCATTTTTAAGTGCATGGTCCAACTATATTTTATTTAACACACTGATCTTTAACTCAAAGACACCTGTTATCGCAACGTATCTAAAGGCTCTTTCACGGCCGGAACAGATGATCGTTGACTATAATACCTTTGCAGCAATGGCTATCGTCTATATGCTGCCGGTACTTGTATTCTTTATTATTTCCCAGAGGACACTTATGGAAGGAAATGTTGCTGGAGGAAAAGGAGTTTAATTATGATCCGAATTGAAAATCTTCGTATGGAATTTGAAAAAGGTTCTGTTGCCCTGGACAATCTGAATCTGGAAATAAAAGACGGTGAATTTGTGGCTTTGCTGGGACCATCCGGATGCGGAAAATCAACCACTTTAAATTGTATGGCCGGACTTCTGGATCCTACTGCCGGAAAAATTTATTTTGATCATGAAGATGTGACTGCAAAAGCACCAAAGGACCGCAATATCGGTATGTGTTTCCAGTCCTATGCGCTATATCCTCATATGACTGTCCTGGATAATATCGCATTCCCGTTAAAACAGAAGGGAGTGGAAAAGAAAGAACGGTATGATCGGGCACGAAAGATCGCCGAAAAACTTCAGATCAGTCATTTATTGGATCGGCGTCCAACTCAGATATCCGGTGGTCAGCAGCAGCGTGTGGCTATGTGTCGTGCCCTTGTAAAAGAACCGAAGGTACTTCTTTTGGATGAACCAATGTCCAATCTGGATGCCCGCTTAAAAATCGAGATCCGTGAAGTTATAAAAAGTATCCAGGCCGAATTGGGAGTTACCTCTGTGATCGTTACCCATGATCAGGAGGAAGCAATGGCGATCGCCGATAAAATCGCTATCCTGTCAGAAGGAAAGATTCAGCAATATGATACGCCGGATCGCCTCTATAATTATCCGGCTAATCAGTTTGTGGCAAACTTTATGGGAAATCCGCCGATGAATTTTATTGATGCTCTGATTGCAAAGGAAAACGCGGCGGTGGGTCTTTGCGTAGGAAAAAGCTTCCTTTCTGTTTCAGGAGAACTGGCAGAAAAGCTGGCTTTGATGGAAGGTAAAAAGGTAACGATCGGTGTGCGTTCTCATCAGGTTGAGATAACGGATACGCCTGAAAATGCAATGCCCATGGTGATCACAATGGTAGAAAATCTGGGTAAAGAATTGCTGGTCAATGGGGAAGTAGAAGGAAATCATGTCCGGCTGACAGTGGAAGATACGGAAAAGATAGAGGAACTGCGCAGCCGCTCCGGAAAGAAAGATCAGGCACTCTGGCTTAGGCTTGGAAGTCATGTGAATGTATTTGATGCGGAAAGCAAGGTGAATCTGGCATTATGAGAAAATTACTGGAAAAGGCAGATCATATATTGATCGGCGGTCACAGAGGCTGCAGCTGCCGGTATCCTGAAAATTCCCTTAAAGCAATGGAAGAAGGAATAAAAAGAGGTGCTGATTATCTGGAGATCGATATTCAGCTGACAAAAGATAAGGTTCCGGCAGTGATTCATGATGTGCGCATGGAGCGGCAGACAGAGCTTACGGGTTATGTTCATGATTTCACATATGAACAGCTGAAAGAGTCTATTCCGGGTCTTTGCACAATGGAAGAAGCAATGGAATGGGGCCGTATCCATCAGGTGTATTTTGGACTGGAATTAAAAACCGTGCCGTGGGATATGCAAAAGGACAATCTGGAACTGACAGAACGGATGGCAGATATCCTTGAAAGAAAGCAGATGAAGGAAAATGTATTTGTATTTGGACCGGACTTTCAGGTTCTAAAGCATTTAAAACAAAAGGCTCCGGACATCCAGTTGGGGTTGATCGTGCCTTTCGTACCGGAAGATCCGGTGGAGCTGATGAAACGGATGGATGCGCTCATTTACCTTTCCTATATTTACAATATGACTCCGCAGATCGTCTGTGATCTGCAGAATGCCGGCTTCTATGTAGACGGAGCGATTTTAAAAGATAAAAAATGGGTCGAGGCGGCTGTAAGAGCAGGTGTGAATATGTTTGAACTGGATCATCCGGAGAAATTTGACCGGAAACTTGACTTTGGATCCTTCCGCTAGTAAACTACCAGTAAACATTTAAAACAGGTGGTGTGTGATTTGGCAACGATGCAGGATATTGCAGATATGGCGGGAGTATCGAAATCAACGGTTTCCCGTGCTTTGAGAGAAGATCCGTCTCTGGTGATCCAGAAGGAAACCAGAGAAAGAATAAAGGAATGTGCTGTCTTGCTGGGATACCGGATGAAGAAGGACAATATCATGGGGAATCTGGGGACCGTGGCAGTGATCCATAAAGATACACATTTTTTGAATCAGTTGGATAACAGCTTTTACTTCACGGCCCGTTTTGCCATGGAGCAATATTGTTTAAACAAACATTATCAGGCAATGTTTTTTCCAATCAGTTTTTTGAAAGAAGTTCCACGGGAGATATGCGGTGCAGTTATTTTGGGAAATTTTACAAAAGAAGAGCAGAAAAAGATCCATGGAATATTGGGAAATGTTCCAAGGGCATTTATCGGGAAGGTAAATTATTTCCCTGAAAAGGCAGATTGGATCCGTTATGATGTAAAAAGCTGCGTTTATCTGGCGATGGATTATCTGAGGGAAAAACAGATCCGGACTGTACTTTATCTGGGTGGACTGGATGTGGAAGGTACTCCGGATGAATTTAACAAGCGGTACCATTTCAGAAATTATCTGAAAGAAAACCCTGAGATGAGATGCGTGGATGAGATTGAGGGACTTCATGGTACGGACAGCGGATACCATATGATGCGGGAATGGATGCAAAGAAAAGCTCAAGAGCTTCCTGAGGCACTTTTTGTTTCCAATGATCCGCTGGCATTTGGGGCACTGCAGGCTTTATATGAATTTAATGTTTCGGTTCCGCAAAAAATATCGGTGATCAGTATTAACGGAGATGGACCGTCAGAAACCAGTGTGCCGCCTTTGACTACCGTAGATCTCCATACAGCTCAGATGGGAGAAGAGGCAGTCAGATGTATTTTGGAACAATTAGAGGGAAAACGAAAGGTGATGAAGGCTGTATCTTTTCAGCCGGAAGTGATCATAAGAAGGTCCTGCACTTTGTAAAAAAGACCTTGCAAAATGGAGTATTTCCCTGTACAATCTGATATTGAGCGAAGAATGTATTTTTCAGGGTATCCTGTAAGTACATAGGACAGTAAAGAGGGGACAGCAAATGCCCCCTCTTTTAGCGGAAACGAAAACAACAGATTTATTTATAAGAAAGGTAAATGACATGATAAGTGCAAATAATATTTCCCTTCGTGTAGGCAAGAAGGCATTGTTTGAAGATGTAAATATCAAGTTTACAGAAGGCAACTGTTATGGACTGATCGGTGCAAACGGCGCCGGAAAGTCTACATTTTTAAAGATCCTTTCCGGACAGTTAGAGCCAACCAGCGGTGAGGTTGCCATTACTCCGGGACAGAGACTTTCCTTCTTGCAGCAGGACCATTTCAAATATGATGAGTATACTGTTCTGGATACCGTTATCATGGGAAATGCAAGACTGTATCAGATCATGAAGGAAAAGGAAGCCATCTACATGAAGGAAGACTTTACAGATGAAGATGGTATCAAGGCAGCTGAACTGGAAGGTGAATTTGCTACCATGAACGGCTGGGAAGCAGAGTCTGACGCAGAGAACCTGTTAAATGGTCTTGGCATCGGTACGGAATTCCACTATGCACAGATGAGTACCCTGTTAGGCGCACAGAAGGTTAAAGTCTTACTGGCACAGGCACTGTTTGGAAATCCGGACATCCTGCTTCTTGACGAGCCTACCAACCACCTGGATCTGGATGCGATCGCATGGTTAGAGGAGTTCTTGATCAACTTTGAGAATACCGTTATCGTGGTATCCCATGACCGTTATTTCTTAAACAAAGTCTGCACACAGATCGCTGATATCGATTACGGCAAGATTCAGCTGTATGCCGGTAACTATGACTTCTGGGTTGAGTCCAGCCAGCTGATCATCAAGCAGATGAAGGAAGCAAACCGTAAAAAGGAAGAGAAAATCAAGGAATTACAGGAATTTATCCAGCGATTCTCTGCAAATGCTTCTAAGTCCAAGCAGGCTACTTCCCGTAAGAGAGCCTTAGAGAAGATCCAGTTGGATGATATCAAGCCATCCAGCAGAAAGTATCCATATATCGACTTCCGTCCGGCCCGTGAGATCGGAAATGAAGTTCTTACCGTAGAGCATTTAAGCAAGACCATTGACGGCGAGAAGATCTTAGATGATATCTCCTTTATCCTTGGAAGAGAGGACAAAGTTGCTTTAGTTGGACCAAATGAGCGTGCAAAGACTGTATTATTTAAGATCCTTGCAGGTGAAATGGAACCGGATGAGGGAAGCTACAAGTGGGGACTTACAACTACCCAGTCTTACTTCCCGAAGGATAACTCCGCAGAGTTTGCAAATGATGACACCATCGTTGAATGGCTGACCCAGTATTCTCCTGAGAAGGACGTAACTTATGTACGTGGATTCTTAGGACGTATGCTGTTTGCAGGCGAAGATGGTGTTAAGAAGGTTAAAGTATTATCCGGTGGTGAGAAAGTCCGCTGTATGTTATCCAAGCTGATGATCTCTGGCGCAAATGTACTGATGTTAGATGAGCCGACCGACCACCTGGATATGGAGTCTATTGACGCATTAAACCGCGGTATGATCAAATTCCCGGGCGTGATGATCTTCTCATCCCGTGACCACCAGATCGTACAGACCACTGCCAACCGTATCATGGAGATCATCAACGGCAAGCTGATCGATAAGATCACTACCTACGATGAGTATCTGGAAAGCGATGAAATGGCACGTAAGAGATTTACCTTCACTGTAACTGAAAGTGATGAAGAGGATGACTAAGCATTAACGAAGGTCCCACCTGCGTAAGCAGACAGTAGAGCGCATTAGCGTGGGGTTCGTGAGTGAATGAATAGAGAACATTAAGAGTAAGGAGGGCAGGAACCGGGAAATACTGGGGACTGTCCTTTTGCTGTTTTAGGAGGAAATAATCATGGAAAAGATCGCAAGTTTTACCATCAACCATATTAAATTACAGCCAGGTGTTTACGTATCTAGAAAGGATAAAGTAGGCGACAGCACCGTTACCACCTTCGACCTGCGTATGACCTCTCCAAACGAGGAACCGGTCATGAATACCGCAGAAGTGCACACCATTGAGCATTTAGGTGCTACTTTTTTAAGAAACCATAAGGATTTCGGCGATAAGACCATATACTTTGGACCAATGGGCTGCCGCACCGGTTTTTATCTGCTTTTAGCAGGGGATTATGAGTCAAAGGACATTCTGCCATTAGTAGTGGAAATGTACGAATTTGTCCGTGACTTTGAAGGCGAAGTACCGGGCGCATCTCCGAAAGACTGCGGAAACTATCTGGATATGAACCTGGGAATGGCGAAGTATCTGGCTGCAAAGTATCTGGAAGTGCTGAAGCATATTGATGAGTTCTCAGAGTCTCGTCTGGTGTACCCTGAGTAGGGGGGGAGAGAATACCATGAAAAAACTCATATCCTGGAATGTAAATGGTCTGCGGGCCTGCGTTGGAAAAGGCTTTATGGACTTTTTCAATGAGGTGGATGCAGATGTATTCTGTATACAGGAAAGCAAGCTGCAGGAAGGCCAGATCGATCTGGACCTGCCGGGCTATTACCAGTACTGGAACTATGCTGAGAAAAAGGGCTATTCCGGCACAGCTATGTTTACAAAAGAAGAGCCCATCTCCGTTTCCTATGGTCTTGGTATCGAGGAACATGACCACGAAGGCAGAGTGATCACAGCTGAATTCCCAGAATATTATATCGTCACCTGCTATACACCAAATTCCAAAGATGGTCTTGCCAGGCTGGATTACCGTATGACCTGGGAAGATGCATTTTTGGCATATCTTAAAAAGTTAGAGGAGAAAAAGCCAGTTATCTTCTGCGGCGACTTAAACGTAGCCCACAAAGAGATCGACCTGAAAAATCCAAAGACCAACCGGAAAAACGCGGGCTTCACAGACGAAGAAAGAGGCAAGTTCACAGATCTTTTAAATGCGGGCTTTATTGATACCTGGCGTTATTTCTACCCGGATACAGAAGGGATCTACTCCTGGTGGTCCTACCGTTTTAAGGCAAGAGAGAAGAACGCAGGCTGGCGCATCGACTATTTCTGCGTCAGCGAAAGCTTAAAAGAGGAGCTGGAGAGTGCAAAAATCCATACAGAAGTGCTTGGTTCCGATCATTGTCCGGTAGAATTAGTGATTAGAAGGTAGCCTCTGTTTTTTCTTTGTGCTATACTTTTTTTAGAGACAAAACTGCATAATATCCTGTTTTGCAGATGCATTAAACAGGAAAGCAATGATGAAGGAATAATTACTGCATGAATTTACTTACCATCGAACATTTAACAAAATCCTATACAGAACGACTGTTGTTCAACGATACCGCCTTTTCCATCAACGAAGGAGAAAAAGTAGGTCTTATCGGCATCAATGGCACAGGAAAGTCTACTTTGCTGCGCATTGCTGCAGGCTTAGAGGAGCCGGACGGCGGCACCGTGGTAAAGGGGCGCAGCCTGTATATCCGCTATCTGCCCCAGATCCCGGAATTTACTCCTGGGGATACCATTCTTGACAGTATTGTAAGGGATAATAAAAATGAGCCTCATTTCAGCTCTGTAGAAGAATTAAAAGCTTCTGCAAAGTCCATGTTAAACCGTCTGGAGATTGAAGATTTTGACGCCAAAGTGGAGACTCTTTCCGGCGGCCAGAGAAAACGAGTGGCTCTTGCAAGCGTTCTTTTAAGTACAGCGGACCTGTTGATCCTGGACGAGCCTACCAACCATTTGGACAGCCAGATGGCTGACTGGCTGGAAGGTTATTTAAAGGCTTTTAAGGGCGCCCTTTTAATGATCACCCATGACCGGTATTTCCTGGACAGTGTGACCAACCGTATTGTGGAGCTGGACAAGGGGAAACTGTACAGTTATCAGGGCGGTTATGAGAAATACCTGGAATTAAAGGCAGAACGTTTAAGCATGGCAGAAGCAGCAGAGCGCAAGCGCCAGTCTATCCTGCGCACAGAGATCGCCTGGATGCAGCGCGGTGCCAGAGCCCGTTCCACCAAGCAGAAAGCCCATATCCAGAGATATGAGCAGCTCCGTGACCAGGAAGGACCGGAGTATGACAGAAATGTGCAGCTGGAGTCCATTGGAAGCAGGCTGGGCCGTACTACGGTAGAGCTGAAAGATATCTGCAAGGCATACGGAGATAAGGTGCTGATGAAGGACTTCACCTATATTTTTCTGAAAAATGACCGTGTGGGAATCATCGGACAGAACGGCAGCGGAAAATCTACTTTAATGAAGATCATTGCAGGCTGGGTAGAGCCGGATTCCGGTACCGTAGAGATCGGCCAGACTGTAAAACTGGGTTATTTTTCCCAGGAAAATGAGGCTATGGATGAAAGCCTGAAGGTGATTGACTATATCCGCAATGCAGCAGAATATGTAAAGACAAAAGACGGCAGCATCAGTGCCAGCCAGATGTTGGAGCGTTTCCTGTTCCCAGCCAGTATGCAGTATACAACCATTGGAAAGCTTTCCGGCGGTGAAAAACGCCGTCTGTACCTTCTGCGCATCCTTATGGAAGCGCCTAACGTGCTGATCCTGGACGAGCCTACCAATGATCTGGATATTCAGACATTGATCTTACTGGAAGATTATCTGGATACATTTCCGGGTATTGTGATCACTGTATCTCATGACCGTTATTTCCTGGACCGCGTAGTAAACCGTATTTTCGCTTTTGAGGGAAATGGGGTGGTGCAGCAGTATGAAGGTGGCTTCACCGATTATCAGCGTGCTTGGAATGAACGTCATCCACAGATTAGTGGGAATGGAAACGGAGCCGGAAATGCAGGTTCCGGAAAGGCAGCGGATAAGGATGCTGATGAAGAAAACACCGGAAATGCAAAGACAGTGAATAAAAACAACTGGAAAGAGACTTCCGGCGCTCAGAAGAAGCTGCGTTTAAGCTACAAAGAGCAGAGAGAATGGGAGACCATTGAAGGGGATATTGCAGGTCTGGAAGAGGCCATCGCAGCCCTGGAAACAGAGATTGAAAAATCTGCCAGCAATTATACCCGCCTCAATGAACTGATGAATGAAAAAACAGAAAAAGAGGCACAGTTAGAAGAAAAAATGGACCGGTGGATGTATCTTACCGATCTGGTGGAGCAGATCGAAAGCAAGAAGTAGGATGAACTCCACAAGGCGCTTCCTCCGCGGCGATGCCGCGCAGGGGGGGATTGGAATTTGGCAGTGTAACATGGAAGGAAACTGAAAGGCGGCAATATATGAAAAGAGAGTATAGCATAGAAACAAATGAGGGAAAGATCTATCCGCTGGGAGTGACAAAAACTCAGGGGGGATTTGACGTGACGTTTGTTTCTGAGAAGACCCCGGCGTTGCTGCTTTTTGAAAAGGGCAGCAGGAAACAGACAGCCAGACTTGCGTTTCCGGAAAATGCCCGTATGGGGGATGTGCATTTCATGACGGTAAAGGGGGATTTTACCGGTCTGGAATATGCCTTTGAAGAAGAGGGAAAAGAGATCTCCGACCCATTTGGAACCTGTTTTACAGGACGGGAAAAATGGGGAGATGAAAAGACGGCGGGATGTGCGCTGCATACTCCTTTTGAAGCAGTAAAAGAAGCCTTTGACTGGGAAGAGGACAAAAGACCTGAGATCCCGGCTAATGAGTGTATTGTATACAAGATACACCCGAGAGGTTTTTCCAAACATACCTCCTTTAAAGGGGAAAGCTGGAAGCGGGGAACTTTTGGCGCCATTGCTGACAAGATCCCTTATATGAAGGAACTGGGGATTACTACCGTAGAAATGATGCCGCCTGTGGAATTTGACGAGATCATGGAAGATGCCCCTGGAAAGGTAAACTACTGGGGCTATTGCTGCGGACACAGTTTTGCGCCGAAAGCAGCCTATGCAGGTGCAGCACCGGGGCAGAAAAAGGACCCGGTAAAGGAGTTTAAAACTCTGGTAAAAGCATTACATAAAGCAGGTCTGGAACTGGTCATTGAATTATACTTTGACGGGACCCGGTCTCCATCCTATGTGTTGGATGTGTTGCGTTTCTGGGCGGCTGAGTACCATGTGGATGGTATCCATCTGGTAGGTTATGCTCCTTTGGAAACCATTGTGAAAGACCCGTACCTGTCAGATCTGAAGCTTTGGGCCAAGAATTGGGATGAAGTGAAAGAGGTAAGAGAAGTAAAAGGAGCAGACAGAAACCATAGATCCGGGGAAGAGAAAAAAGGCCCGGGCCGCCGCTTGTCTGCCTACGAAACCGGATTTATGCTGGATATGCGAGGCTTTTTAAAGGGCGATGAAGGCATGTTAAACCAGGTGGCTCTTCATGTAAAAGATAACCCGGATACTGTGGCGTCTATTAATTACATGGCAAATACCAATGGCTTTACCTTAATGGACATGGTTTCTTACGACCATAAACACAACGAGGACAACGGCGAGGAAAACCATGACGGCACCGACTACAACCAGTCCTGGAACTGCGGAGCAGAAGGCCCGGTACGAAAGAAAAAAATCGTGAACCTGCGAAACCGCCAGCTTAAAAATGCCCTTACCATGCTCTTTTTAAGTCAGGGAACTCCCCTGCTTATGGCAGGTGACGAATTTGGCCGCACCCAGAAGGGAAATAACAATGCCTACTGCCAGGATAATGATATTTCCTGGTTAAACTGGAATCTGCTGGATTCCCATAAAGGCCTTTATGAATTTACCAAAAACCTGATCGCCTTCCGCAAAAAGCACAGCCTGTTCCACCGCAGCACAGAACCGACCTTAATGGATCACAAATCCGTAGGTCTGCCGGATGTATCTTTCCACGGGGAAAAGGCCTGGTGCCCGGATTTTGAGCGTTACAGCCGTCAGCTAGGCGTGTTTTACAGCGCTTCTTATGGAGAAAATGCAGATGGCAGCGAAGAACCGTATTTTTACACTGCCTACAACATGCACTGGGAGCCACATACATTTGCACTTCCTAATCTGCCCTCAGGTTACAGCTGGCATCAGGTATTAGATACGGCAGAGGATAACATGAACGGATTTTTGCCAGAAGGGAAAGAAAAGCTTCTGGATGACCAGAAAGAAGCACTTGTTCTTGCAAGATCGATCCAGGTATTTGCCGGACTTAAATGTCCGGAAAAGAAAAGTGAAAAGTACAGAGAGAAAAAGGCAGAAGCAAAAGCTGTAATAAAAACAGAAGCTACAATAAAGACAGAAACTGGAAGCAAAAATTCCAATGAGAACCAGAAAGAAGGAATGTAACATGTTAAGTGAAGCTATGGAGCGTTTTATCAAGGAACATGAAAAAGAGGCATATGACTTGCTTCTGACCATTGCAAAGATTCCGTCTCCGTCCAATCACGAAGAAAAAAGAGCAGAGTTTTGCTGTAACTGGTTAAAGGAACAGGGCGCAGAAGGTGTTTACATTGATGAGGCATTAAATGTGGTTTATCCCGCTGTTTTAAGAGACAGCGTAGAAGTTTACATGGCTCATATAGATGTAGTTTTCCCAGATGAAACGGAACTTCCCCTGAAGGTGGAAAATGGCCGTATCTGCTGTCCTGGTGTTGGTGATGACACTGCATGCCTGGTGTGCGTTCTTTTAGCTGCAAAATATACGGCACTTATGATAAAAGAAGGCAGATTAAATGAGATCCGGCCGAAAAATGCACCGGGACTGATCTTTGTATGCAATTCCGGAGAGGAAGGTCTTGGAAACCTGAAAGGCGTGAAGAAGATTTGCGAAGACTATGGCAGCCGTATGAGCATGTTCTGTACATTTGATGGAAAACTGGAGCATCTGGTAGATGAGGCAGTAGGCTCCAACCGTTATAAGGTGACTGTACGCACAGAGGGCGGACATTCCTTCGGCAATTTCGGCAATGCAAATGCTATTGAAAAGCTGGCAGGTATCATTGAAAAACTGTACCAGATCCAGGTTCCAGAAGGCGGAAGGACCACTTATAATGTAGGTACCATTTCCGGCGGAACTTCTGTAAATACCATTGCCCAGGATGTTTCCATGTTATATGAGTTTCGTTCTGACAGAAGAGAAAATCTGGCTTATATGGAAGAAAAATTTGAGTCTGTGATCGCTGAGGCAAAGGCTGCAGGTCTTGATATTACATATGAGATCTTAGGCATCCGCCCATGCTCCGGGGATGTGGATAAAGAGCGTCAGGCCCAGCTGTTAGAGCGGGCAAAAACGGCAGTAGAAGCAGTAACAGGGATCTGCCCGGCGGTGGGTTCTGGTTCTACAGACTGCAATATCCCTCTTTCTATGGGGATCCCAAGTGTATGCGTAGGAAGCTACCACGGAGCAGGCGCCCATACCAGAGAGGAATATGTAGAGGAAGCATCTCTTCCGTTAGGATACAGAGTTGCTTTTGAAATGATATTTGGCGGCAGGTCATAAGCCTGTTTTTTCCTGCATAAAAATTAGAGAGAAATAGATGTTCTCCCGTGATCCGGGAGAAGGTATAACATACATTCAGATGAGGACGTCACAAAGACCATATGGGTCGGGGCATCCTCATTTTTTTCTATATGGAATCTATATGGAGGAAAGAATGGCACAATGGTATGGTCTGACCCAGGAGGAAGTCTTAAAACGCCTTGGCACCAACAGGACCGGGCTCAGTGAGGAAGAGGCGGAAAAACGGCTTAAAACATATGGGGAAAATGTTTTAAAAGAGCAGGAAGAAATGCCCTGGTGGCAGGTGTTTTTGGGACAGTTTAAGGATCTTTTAGTGATGATCCTCATTGGCGCAGCCGGTGTGTCTATGGTTACCGGGGACCCGCAAAGCGCTCTGGTCATATTTTCTGTCCTTTTATTAAATGCCATTTTAGGCACAGTCCAGCACCAGAAAGCCAGAAAATCCCTGGAAAGCCTGAAACGTCTGGCTGCTACGGACACGCTGCTATTGCGGGAAGGACGGATCTGCATGGTACCTTCTTCCAGAGTGGTTCCCGGGGATATCCTGGTTTTGGAGACCGGGGGAATGGCAGCTGCAGACGGGCGCATTTTACAGGCCACGGGCCTTACCTGCAATGAAAGTTCCCTTACAGGAGAAGCTTTAAGCGTGGAAAAAAACGAAAAAAGCCTGTTTTCTGAACAGGAGAACATTTCTCTGGGAGATCAGAGCAATATGGTCTTTTCTGGTGCTCTGATCACAGGAGGCAGAGGTACAGCGGTGGTGACAGCTACGGGAATGGACACTCAGATCGGAAAGATTGCCTCTTTGATGAACCGCACAGCAGAAAAGAAAACGCCGCTGCAGGCCAGTCTGGACCGGTTTTCCGGACATCTGGCATTTGTAATTATGCTTGTCTGCGGCGTGATCTTTGTTATCAGCCTTTATCGCAGGGAGCCGGTGCTGGACGCCCTGATGTTTGCAGTGGCGCTGGCAGTGGCTGCTATCCCAGAAGCTCTTGGTTCTATTGTGACCATTGTCCAGGCAATGGGGACCCAGAAAATGGCAAAAGAACATGCAGTTATAAAGGATTTGAAGGCAGTGGAAAGTCTTGGCTGTGTATCGGTGATCTGTTCGGATAAAACAGGAACGCTGACCCAGAACCGGCTGCGGGCAGAGGCTGTATTTTTAAACGGAGAAGAAATACCTGTAAGCCAGTTGAAAAAACATGAAAATTTCCTTTTTCTGGAAACGGCGGTCCTTGCAAATAATGCATGGGGTGATCTGCCGGAAGAAACGGCAGATCCTTTAGAGCAGGCCCTTTTAGAGATGACAAAAGAAGCGGGAGAAGATCCGGAAATGATCCGGAAAGGCTGGAAACGTCTTCTGGAGCTGCCTTTTGACTCAAAAAGAAAATATATGGGGGCCCTTTGCAAAAAGGACAGGGAGCAGATCTTATTTGTAAAAGGGGCGCCGGATGTTTTATTGTCCCGGTGTACTTATGTGATCAATCCGGCTTTTTCAGGAAAACATAGGCTGGAAAGACCAGGAAAACCGGAAAGATCAGGAAAATCAGAAAGCGTAGAAAGACCAGAATGCGCTTCCTGGGGGCGGCCGTTGCTGTTTTCAGATCGAAACCGTATTTTACAACAGAATGCTGCCTGGTCTAAAAAGGGAATACGTATTCTTGCACTGGCATGCAGGCCTTTGGATTTGAATGGGAGAAAAACAGGGGAAGACCTGGCAGAAGATTTAATCTTTCTGGGCCTTGCAGCCATGTCCGATCCCCCAAGACCCCAGTCCCGTGGGGCAGTGGCAGAGGCGAAAAAAGCGGGGATACGGACAGTCATGATCACCGGGGATCACAAGGCTACGGCAGCGGCAGTGGCGGCGGATATTGGCATTTTCACTCCGGGAGACCTGGCAGTAACAGGAATGGAACTGGAGCAGATGAGTGAGCGGGACCTGGAAAATAACCTGGAACGGATCAGTGTATATGCCAGAGTGTCCCCGGAGCACAAGATCCGCATTGTGGAAGCATGGCAGAGAAAGGGGCATATTACTGCCATGACAGGAGACGGAGTGAATGATGCCCCTGCATTAAAAAAGGCAGATATCGGTATTGCTATGGGCAAGTCAGGAACAGAGGTATCCAGGGATGCAGCTGCCATGATACTGACCGATGACAATTTCGCTACCATCATCAAAGCAGTGGCAAATGGCAGAAATGTGTACCGGAATATTAAAAATGCGATCCAGTTTTTATTATCGGGAAATATGGCGGGCATTCTTTGTGTATTGTATACATCCATAAAAGCGCTGCCGCTGCCATTTGCGCCGGTGCATCTGCTGTTTATCAATCTGCTGACAGACTCTCTTCCTGCAATTGCTATTGGCATGGAACCGGCTGACAAAGACCTTCTGCGTCAGCCGCCGCGGGATCCAAAGGAAGGAATACTGACGCTTTCCTTTGCAGCCAGCATTTTATTTCAGGGGATTCTCATCGGAGGCGCTACCATGTGGGCCTGGGAAAAAGGTTATGCCAAAGGCGATGAAGCCGTTGCCAGCACCATGGCATTTACCACACTGATCCTGGCAAGACTGCTCCACGGATTTAACTGCAGGGGGAGAAAAAGCCTGTTTTTACTGGGGATAGGGAGTAATCTCTGGTGCGTTATGGCGCTGTTTGTGGGACTTGTGCTTATGGGAACTGTGCTGTTTGTACCACAGCTTCAGAAGGTATTTCTGGCAGCAGATCTGAGCAGGGAGCAGCTTTTTACTGTGGTTTTAGGAGCATTAGCGCCAACGGTTGTGATCCAGGTTTTTAAGACGATCCGGGATCTGGGTGACGTCTGAATTGTCCGCTAAATTTCTGGATATTATGTAAAATATCTGTGGTAAGGTGGAAAATATCGGAAAAATGTGATAAAGTAAGCATTAAGAAATTGCTAATTAGAGGAATAAGGAGGCTGTTATGAGGCTTGTTACATATGAAGTGGAACATAAAGGCGGTCTGGGCGTGATCAGCAAGGACGGAAAATGGATCTATCCTCTTCGTTCACTGGATATGGATTATAAGACTATGCAGGAACTGATCGAAGGGATCAGCGAGTCAGAAAAACAGCTGCTTGAATATGTGTCCGGTCAGGATCCTTATAAGATCAGAGGAGCGGCACCTATTGAAGAAGTAAGATTTTTAGCGCCGATCCCAAATCCAAAGCAGGATGTGATCTGCCTGGGTATCAACTACATGGCTCACGCAGAGGAGTCTGCACGTTATAAAAAAGAGGCATTTGGGGGCGAACGCCCTTATGCCGTTTACTTCTCAAAGCGTGTAAATGAGTCCGTGGCAAATGGTGAGGGCATCCAGAGCCATTCTGATATTGTGGCAGATCTGGACTATGAGGTAGAACTGGCCGTTATCATTGGAAAAGAGGCAAAAAATGTACCGGAAGAGGAAGTAAAAAATTACATTTTCGGTTATACCATTATCAATGATGTCAGTGCCAGAACTCTTCAGACACAGCATAAACAGTGGTATTTTGGAAAGAGCTTAGACGGATTTTTCCCAATGGGACCATGTATCACCACAGTAGAAGATATCCCGTATCCGCCGAAGCTGTCGATCCAGTCCCGTGTTAATGGGGAACTGAGACAGGACAGCAATACAGAGCAGCTGATCTTTGGTGTTGACCACATTGTCAGCGAGCTTTCAAAGGGAATGACATTAAAACCTGGAACCATTATTGCTACAGGTACACCTGCAGGCGCAGGAATGGGCTTTACACCGCCAAAATTCTTGAAAGCGGGAGATGTGGTAGAGTGTACCATTGAGGGAATTGGAACGCTCACTAATCCAGTAGTCGAATAAATAGCATGTGTGCCGCCTGACGGCGGCATCACCATAAATAACAATTGTATACATTTAGAACTAGGACAGCAACACAAGAGACAGCAACACAAGAGACAGGTATCAAAAGGAGGCATGCATACAATGGAATTTATCCCAATGACGATCAAAAAACAGAAGAATATCGCCCTGATCGCCCATGATCAGAAAAAGCATGAATTAATGGAATGGTGCAAAGCACATAAATCCATTCTGGAGAAACATTTCTTATGCGGAACCGGAACCACAGCAAGGATGATCACTGATTATACCGGTCTTCCGGTAAAGGGATACAACAGCGGTCCATTGGGAGGCGACCAGCAGATCGGCGCCAAGATCGTAGAAGGACAGATCGATTTTGTGATCTTTTTCTCCGACCCATTGACAGCACAGCCTCATGATCCAGATGTAAAGGCACTTTTACGTATTGCACAGGTTTACGATATTCCGATTGCAAACAACAAGGCAAGTGCAGATTTTATGATCTCATCACCGCTTATGGATCAGGAATACGAGCATGATGTGATCAATTTCAGACAGAATATTTCAGAACGGGCAAAACAGTTATGATCCTGATGGGATAAAACTTGGTTTTGCTAAAAGGGGGCACGCAGATGGAACAGAAATTATATGATCTTATGGATTGGGCTGGGATCGAGGAGCTGACTTATTCCGAGTCAGCTGATCCCCACAGAATGTTAGGACCGCATGCAACAGAAGAAGGCTTATTGATACAGGCTTTTATCCCTACAGCCGCTGCCATTACTGTAAAGCTTACAGGAAATGAGAAAAAATATCCTATGGAACTGGCAGATGAAGCAGGATTTTATGCGGTCCTGATCCCAAGAAAAACAGTGACAGCTTACACTTTACTTGTCACTTATGACAATGGAACGGAAGAAGAGATCCATGATCCTTATTCTTTCGGACCACAGTTTACAGAGGACGAATTAAAGAAATTTGGAGCAGGCATCTACTATGATATCTATGAGAAAATGGGTGCTCATCCAATGACCATTGACGGAGTAGAAGGCGTTTATTTTGCAGTCTGGGCTCCATGCGCCATGCGTGTCAGTGTTGTAGGGGATTTTAACTTATGGGATGGCAGACGCCACCAGATGCGCAAAGTAGGCGAAGGAGATGCCAGTGTATTTGAGCTGTTTATTCCAGGTCTGAAACCGGGATGTCTTTACAAATATGAGATCAAGACAAGAGCCGGACTGCCTATGATGAAGGCGGATCCATATGGAAATTATGCAGAGTTGCGTCCAAATAATGCCTCTGTTGTATGGGATATCAACAACTACCAGTGGAAAGACAAAAAATGGATGGATGAACGGGCTGCTTCTGATACAAAGGACAAGCCTTTAAATATTTACGAAGTCCATTTAGGCTCCTGGATGCGCAAAGAGATCGCAAAGGATGAAAACGGGGAAGATATCATTGGCTCCGAGTTCTATAATTACAGGGAACTGGCTGTAAAACTGGTTGGATATATAAAAGATATGGGTTATACCCATGTGGAACTGCTGCCGATCATGGAACATCCTCTGGATGCTTCCTGGGGATATCAGGTAACAGGCTATTATGCCCCTACCAGCCGCTATGGTACGCCGGATGATTTCATGTATTTTATGGACTATATGCATGAGCAGGGCATCGGCGTGATCTTAGACTGGGTACCGGCCCATTTCCCAAGAGACGCCTTTGGAATGGCATGTTTTGACGGAACCTGCGTTTATGAGCATGCAGACCCGAGAAAGGGCTCACATCCTCATTGGGGCACACTGATCTATAATTATGGCCGTCCAGGCGTATCCAACTTCCTCATTGCCAATGCGCTGTTCTGGGCAGAGAAATACCACGCAGACGGTATTCGTATGGACGCAGTGGCTTCCATGCTGTATCTGGACTACGGCAAAAATGACGGTGAATGGGTGGCAAATATATACGGCGGAAATGAAAATCTGGAAGCTGTAGAGTTCTTAAAGCACTTAAATACAGTATTCAAGGGCAGAAAGAACGGCGCGATCCTGATCGCAGAGGAGTCTACCGCATGGCCTATGATCACTGGTGATCCAAAGGACGGCGGTCTTGGCTTTGATTATAAGTGGAACATGGGATGGATGAATGATTTCACCAACTACATGCGCTGTGATCCTTATTTCCGTAAAAATAATTACGGTGAGCTGACATTCTCCATGCTTTATGCCTACAGTGAGAACTTTGTCCTAGTATTCTCCCATGACGAGGTAGTCCATGGAAAAGGCTCTATGATGGGTAAAATGCCGGGAGAGACCTTAGAGGCAAAAGCAGAAAACCTGCGTGCTGCCTACGGCTTTATGATGTCCCACCCAGGCAAGAAGCTGTTATTTATGGGACAGGACTACGGCCAGATCGATGAGTGGAATGAAAATGCATCCCTGGAATGGGATCTGTTAAAATACCCGCTGCATAAGAACATGCAGACCTATGTCCGTGAATTAAACAAGCTGTATCAGGCACATCCGGCGCTGTATGAGCAGGATTTTGATACAGAGGGCTTTGAATGGATCAACTGCAGCTACCGTGAGGAAAGCATGATCATGTTTGTGCGCAGAGGTAAAAACGAAACTCTGCTGTGTGTATGTAATTTTGATAACATGGATCATGAGAAATTCCGCCTTGGAGTACCGTTTGCAGGAAAATATAAAGAGATCCTTAACAGTGATGCCAAAGAATTTGGCGGCGAAGGCCGTATCAACAGCCGCGCAAAATCTTCCAAGAAAATGGAGTGGGATGAAAGAGAAAATTCTATTGAGATCCACATCCCTCCAATGAGCTTTATGGTATTCTCCTGCACACCAGAGGAGAAGAAGGAAAGTCCGAAGAGACTGACCACAAAAAAGGCAGAACCGAAAAAGCTTGCGACTAAAAAGGAAGAGCCAAAGAAGCTGACTACGGCAAAGAAAGAGGAGCCAAAGAAGCTGGCCACAGCGAAAATGGAGGCTCAAAAGCTGGAAACTAAGAAGGAAGAACCGAAGAAATTAGCTACAGCAAAGACAGAGACTCACAAACTGGAGACCAAGAAAGAAGAGCCGAAGAAATTAGCTACAGCAAAGACAGAAACTCACAAGCTGGAAACGAAAAAAGAAGAACCAAAGAAGCTTGCCACCACAAAAACAGAGTCTGCAAAGCTGACGGCAAAACCAGCAGAAGAGCCGGTCAAAGAGCCAGTTCCGGCGAAAACCCCGGCTACTCCGGAAAAATCCAACCCGGCTTCAAAAAAGGCCGCTCTCAGAGCAGCCAAAAAACGGGGCCGTAGCAGAAATAAATAAAATATACATAAGAATATATAAGAACTACAACAGGAGGTTATCATGCGTCCTTCTTTGAGAAAGTTATGGATGACGATCTCCATAAAAAGAAAAATAGGAATTTTTGCAGCCATGGTCATTTTGATCATGGCTCTTTCCGCACTCTTTAATATATGGATCGCAAAAGTATCACTGGGAAGCTTTGGCCGGATCTTAAATGATAATTCCCGATGCCGTGATCTTCAGGAGGCCCTTGATCAGGAGATAAGAGCTTTTGAACAGTATGTACGAAATTCAGAGGAAGAAAACCGCAGCATTTATCAGGTGGCCTGCGTAAGGACAGAACGCTGCCTCTGGTCATTGCCTTCAGACCCCCAGAAACTGGGGATTGAGCGCAGTGCAAGAACCTGGAGTGTGAAGAATGCTTATGAAAATTATAAGAAATACCGGGACGATGTGGCGGCCGGTTCTAAAACAGGCAGTGAATTTGTAAGCGAGCTGTATCGTGTATACAGCATGCAGGGATACCTTCAGGAATATACCCGGCGTCTGGCGCAGGTGACACTGACAGAGGGAAATGCACAGTACAGAAAAGAAGCTGCTTTTTTTGGAAATATCCCATACCTGATCCTGTTATTTTCTGTAGTCCTTATGGTGTTTGTATTACAGCTTACAAAGCTTTTTTCCAATACGATCGCCAGACCGATTTTAATACTGGCAGACAGTGCCAGAAAGATCGGGGCAAATGATTTCGACCATCCGGATCTTTCCATCGAAAATCAAGATGAAATGGGCGAACTGGTAAGAGCATTCAATAAGATGAAACACAGTACAAAGGGCTATATTGATACTTTGAAGGAAAATAATGAAATGCAGGAGCTGCTCCATAAAGAGGAATTAGAGCGCAGCGAAATGGAGAAACAGCTGGGAAGTGCCAGACTGGAACTGTTAAAAAGCCAGATCAATCCTCATTTTCTCTTTAATACCTTAAATATGATCGCCTGCACAGCAAAACTGGAAGATGCAGCCGATACAGAAAAAATGATCTTAAGTCTTGGAAACCTGTTCCGGTATAATTTAAAGACCATAGAACAGACAGTTACACTGGATCGTGAGTTAAAGATCGTAGAGGACTATATGTACCTGCAGAAAATGCGATTTGGCAGCCGGATCCGGTATAGCCTGGATCTGGAAACAGATGCAGTAAACGCCATCATCCCATCCCTTTCTTTGCAGCCTCTTGTAGAAAATGCAGTAGTCCATGGACTTTCAAAGAAGGAAAGGGGCGGTATCCTGCATATCCGTATCTGGAAAAAGGGAGAGATGCTGATCCTTTCTGTAACAGATACAGGTCTTGGCATGAGCAGAGAGCGATGCGCAGAAGTTTCTGCAGCTATGAAGGAACGGCGTACTTCAAAGATCGGTATCGGACTGGGAAATATTTACAAGCGTGTCCATATGATGTATGAAAAGGGAGATCTGCGGATCTACAGCCGGGAAGGAAAAGGAACGGTTATACAGTTGATGATCCCGCAGGGAGAAGAAAAACAGGGGGAATAAAATAGGGGGGAAAGAAGCATATGTACCGACTGATGATCGCAGATGATGAGATGATCGAGAGAAAGGTCCTTTTTAAGACGCTGAGTAAAAATTTAGAGGGGCAGTGTGAGATCTTTCAGGCAGAAAACGGAAGGGAAGCACTGGAAATATATAAAAAAGAAAAGATCCAGATCGCTGTACTGGATATTGAGATGCCTGGTATCAATGGGATACAGGCAGCAGAAAGGATCCGGGAAAAGGATAGGGACTGCTGTATCATTTTTCTTACTGCTTTTGATGAATTTGCCTATGCCAAAAAGGCGATCACAGTGAAAGCGTTGGATTATATCTTAAAGCCCTGGGATGAAAAAGAACTAATGCTGGTTCTGGAAGAGGCTGTGCGCCTGACAGAAGAAAAACAAAGGGAGAAACAGGAAAAGAACGCTGTTGCAGAACTCTTAAAGCCGGAAACAGAGGGCAAAAATATACAGCCAGAGGGATCAGACCCAGATAAGGATATAAATAATGACACAAATGAGAATCTGCGCATGAATAAAGTGACGGAGATGATCCGTGATTATATCCGTGCTAATTACATGCAGGATCTTTCTGTGCAGATAATGGCTGAAAAAACAAATTATTCAGAACCCTATTTCTGCCGTATGTTCAAGCAGATTTTCGGACAGAATTTTACAGCGTATCTTACAGAATACAGGGTCAGCATGGCGAAGAAGATGCTGGAACAGCCTACGGTAAATATAAAAGAAATAGGAAGAGCGGTAGGTTATGAAGACTCTAATTATTTTGCAAAGGTATTCAAAAGGGTAGCCGGACAGAGCCCTACGGAGTACAGAAATAAGGTCTTTAGGCAAAAATAGACAAAAAAATACACCATCTGACAAATATAAGATAAAATATTACTAAGATTATCAAAAAATTACTATGGTCAGGACAAAAAAATCCTCTTATAATAAAAAGGAAATAAAAATAGCGTTAAAAAACACAAAAAATATGTGAAAAACGCATTAATAGGAGGGTAATAAAATGAAAAAGAGATGGTTGAGTGCAGCACTTTGTACAGCTATGGTGGCTGGATCACTGGCAGGATGCGGATTAAAGTCCCCAGAGACAGCAACTACAGCAGCAGCTAAGGAGGAAGCTACCACAGCAGCAGAAGCAAAAGAAGAATCCAAAGAAGAGGCCGCAGCAGCTGGGGAGCCTGTTGGACCTGCAGTTACTCTGGTAATGGCAGAAGTTAACCCATTAGATACCATCGTTGGTCAGACAGACAGCGCATTCAAAGAGAAAGTAGAAGAACTTTCCGGCGGATCTATCACAGTAGACCTTCAGGCCAGCGGTGTTCTTGGTTCAGAAAATGACGTTCTGGATACTATGCTTGGCGGTGGTGGAACCATTGATATGTCCCGTATTTCCGCATTCGCTCTTACAAGCTACGGCGCACAGAAGTCCGTCCTTCTGTCCGTACCTTATACATTTGCAGACCGTGCACATTTCTGGAAATTCGCTGACAGCGACCTGGCTCCAGAATTCTTAAACGAACCGCATGACAACGGACTGGGTGTAAGAGGCCTGTTCTACGGAGAGGAAGGTTTCCGTCATTTCTTCACTGTTAATCCTGTAAACAGCGTTGAAGACTTAAAGGGAATGAAACTTCGTGTTTCCAATGACCCGATCATGACCGGTATGGTAGCCGGACTTGGCGCAAATGCAACCGTTGTTTCTTTCAACGAACTGTACTCTGCATTACAGACCGGTGTTGTTGACGGTGCTGAGCAGCCAATTGCAAACTATCAGTCCAACGCATTCCCGGAGGTTGCTCCTAACCTGATCCTTGACGGACATACCTTAGGCGCTATTCAGGTTATCATCACAGATGAAGCATGGGACAAGCTGACTCCAGAGCAGCAGGACGTTCTGACCGAAGCAGGAAAATATGCATCTGAATTTAACCGTAAGATCTCTGAAGAAGCAGAGAACAAGGTTCTGGATGAGTTAAAGGAAGCTGGCGTAAACGTAGTAGAAGTAGAAGATAAGACTCCATGGCAGGAAGCCTGCAAGGATATTATCGAGTCCTCTACCAAGGATAACGCAGATCTGTATCAGCAGATCCTTGATATGGCAAAATAATCCGGATCCGGTCAGTTAGATTCAAGGAAATGGTGTGTTGCCGGTCATGCGACGCATGAACAGTAACAATGGTGTATCTGGCGCAGGGGAGCGCGTCTCTCCTGCGCTTTTAAAAAGAAAGGGGATTAAACTATGCCTTCCATTTTTGAAAAGATCGATAAAATCCGTCCTTTGTATGATGCAGCGTATAAATTTGTATTGTTTCTCTGCAAGCTTCTGCTTGTGATCGATATCCTTATTACCTGCATGTCAGTTGTAGGACGATATGTTTCATTTATTCCGGATCCGGCGTGGTCTGAAGAAGTAGTTCTTTCCTGTATGGCTTATATGGCTGTGCTTTCAGCAGCTTTGGCTATCCGCCGCGGTGCCCATATCCGAATGACCGCACTTGACAATTATCTGCCGAAGAATCTGGTAAAATCTCTGGATATCCTTGCAGATTTAGCTGTTTTTGCATTGGCGATCATTATGCTGACTGTAGGCTGGAATTATGCTACCGGCATTGGCGCAAAGGGTACTTATGTAAGTATGCCGACGGTGTCACGTTTCTGGATGTATCTGCCGGTACCGTTAGCAGGTGTGGCAATGATCATTTTTGAGGTTGAGGCACTGTATAACCATATCAGAAGCTTTTTTGTAAAGGAGGAGAAGTAGTATGGATGTAAATAGTATGGCAATTCTTGTATTACTGGGAAGCTTCTTCCTTATGATCCTGCTTCGTTTCCCAATCGCGTATGCAGTAGCACTTTCTTCGGTCTTCTGCCTGATGAGCCAGGGACTTCCGCTGACTACCATCTGTCAGCAGATGGTAAAAGGCATCAGCTCTTTCAGTTTAATGGCTGTTCCTTTCTTTATCACAATGGGATGCCTTATGGGATCCGGAGGTATTTCTGAAAAACTGATCGCATTGGCAAATGCCTGTGTAGGCTGGATGCGAGGCGGCATGGCAATGGTAAATATCGTTGCATCTTATTTCTTTGGCGGTATTTCCGGTTCTGCATCAGCAGATACAGCTTCTTTAGGATCTATCCTGATCCCAATGATGGTTGATCAGGGATATGACGGTGACTTTTCTACCGCAGTTACTATTACCTCTTCTTGCGAAGGACTTCTGGTTCCGCCAAGCCATAACATGGTTATCTATGCCACTACAGCAGGCGGTATCTCTGTAGGAAGCTTATTCCTGGCAGGTTATATTCCGGGTGCACTTTTAGCAGTATCTCTGATGGTTGGTTCTTATATTATTTCCGTAAAGCGCAATTATCCAAAGGGCGATAAGTTCAGCATGAAGAACCTGATAAAGCAGTTAAGCGTTTCCTTCTGGGCTTTGGCAGCCGTTCTCATCGTTGTATTCGGCGTTGTAGGCGGTGCGTTTACAGCAACAGAGTCAGCAGCCATCGCAGTTATCTACAGCCTGATCGTCAGCCTGTTTATTTACAAGGGCCTTGACCTGAAGGGTGTATGGAGAGTTTTAGGTGAATGCGTGGATACTCTTTCCATCGTTCTGATCCTGATCGCAACCTCCAGTATCTTCGGCTACTGCCTTACAAGACTTCATGTGCCGGATCTGGCAGCTCAGGCCATCACCGGACTGACCACCAATCCGATCCTTCTTGCACTTTTATTAAACCTGATCCTTCTGGTATTAGGCTGTATCATGGATATGGCGCCGATCATTCTGATCGCAACCCCGATCCTTCTTCCAATCGCTACTTCTATTGGTATCGATCCGATCCAGTTTGGTATCATTGTTGTCCTTAACTGTGGTATCGGACTTCTGACACCTCCTGTAGGTGCCGTACTTTTCATTGGTTCTGCTGTTGCAAAGCTTCCGATGGAAAAGGTTGTAAAAGCAACATTGCCATTCTATCTGTGCATGATCATTACTCTGCTTCTGATCACATTTATACCGGGAATCAGCTTATGGCTGCCAAGTGTATTTGCACATTGATAGAGATATAATGATGTTGGGGTCAAAAGGTATTTTGACCCCTCTGATACCGAATTGCTACGTGCTTTGCACTCTCGCAATTCTAAAAACATTCGTAATCCGCTCATTTTTCTTCAAAAAATGGCTTCTTACTCATGTTTTTGGCGGGTCCCAAGGTCAAAACTCCTCCTGCAAGCAAGCTTGCGTCGGATTTCCGACCTTTTGACCCTGGTATCATATAATAAGAACATAGTATAATGAAAGGGGGTGTCGTGGACATCCCCTTTATGCTATACTCTTACTATCAGGAGGAAACGCACTATGTACCAATATCGTTATAAAACCACCAGAGGCGAATACTGGAAAATGTCCATGTATTTCATATACCATTCCATGACCGGCATGGTGAATCTGGTTTTTACAGTCGCTCTTTTAGCCCTTACTTTTGCAAAATGGGGATCTTCAGGAACCATATTCCGTATCTGTATGGTTTTAGGCTGCTGTCTTTTTACCATTTTTCAGCCGCTGGCTATTTACCTGAGTGCAGGAAAACTGGCAGCTGCTTCTGGTGAAGATACGCAGATCCGTCTGGATGATATCGGGATCCAGGTAAAAGTGGGAAATACCCATGATAAGATCCCGTGGAGAAAAATCGTAAGGATCGCAAAGCTGCCGGGGATGGCCATTATTTTTACAGATCCGTCTCACGGATATCTGCTTACAGACCGGGTGGTGGGAGAAGACAAAAAAGACTTTTATGACTGGCTGATGACAAAGCAGCCCCAGACTCTGAAAAAAGAGAAATAAAAACAGAAGCGGGAATGACATCTAGTACATCGTTTACAAAATAACTAGCCTATTCGCTTGTCTGCAAATCCGATTGCACAGTTCAAAAAGCCTCAGCGTAGCCCGCTACGCCTGCGTTTTTTGAACTGCACACTCGAATCTGCATCCTACGTGATTAGGCCAGTTATTTATGAAACGATGTACTAGGGGATGTTTACAGATTCAGGAGGAGAAAATGGTGAAAAAGGGGATATTCTGCCTGTGTATTGCAGCACTGATCTTAGGCGGCTGTTCAGGAGTTTTAAAAGAGAAAGAAAAAGAAGTAACACCGGATTTTGTCCTGACCTATGCAGAAAATCAGGCAGAGGATTATCCTACCTCCCAGGGAGCCTATAAATTTGCGGAACTTGTAAAAGAACGGACGGAGGGCAAGGTGGAGATACTGGTCAATGCAGGCGGAAGTCTGGGAGACGAAAAGTCCGTAATCGAACAGATGCAGTTTGGAGGCATTGACTTTGCCAGAGTGGCACTTTCTACACTGGCAGAGGATATCCCGAAGCTGAATGTACTGCAGATGCCTTACCTGTATACAGGGGCAGATCATATGTGGAAAGTGCTGGAAGGCCCCATCGGAGATGATTTTCTTAATTCTTTTGAAGGGTCCGGGCTGGAGGCTTTGTCCTGGTATGATGCAGGTGCCAGGAACTTTTATAATTCCATAAAACCCATTGAGAAACTGGAAGATATAAAGGGGATGACCATCCGGGTACAGGAATCAGAACTGATGAGTGATACAGTCCGGGCTTTGGGGGCAATTCCTGTTCCTATGATCTATGGGGAAGTATATTCCGGACTTCAGACCGGAAAAGTGGATGGGGCAGAGAATAACTGGCCGTCCTATGAATCTACAGGACATTATGAGGTGGCGAAATATTTTACAGTAGATGAACACAGCCGTGTGCCGGAAGTCCAGATCGCTTCAACCTATACCTGGAATAAGATCCCGGAAGAGTACAGAGAGATCATCCGGGAGTGTGCCAAGGAGTCGGCTCTGTACGAAAGGAGCCAGTGGAAAGCCAGAGAATCTATTTCCAGACAGAAGGTGGAAACAGAAGGCTGCGTGATCACCCAGCTTTCACCAGAAGAAAAGCTGCGGTTCCAGCAGGCAGTTATGCCGTTATATGAGAAGTATTGCGCAGAATATGTAGATATCATTGATGAGATCGTGGCAGAAGGACGTTAAAGCTAAAATTCATATCATATTTATAAAAAAGCTGACAGAATTTCTTAGGGATTAAGAAACCTGGTCAGCTTTTTTGAAATATTCTAATTGTTTAGTGGAGCGATCGTAGCAGGAACTTCTGCTGTGGATGGCTCATTTGCAGCTGCAGTGGTGGAAGCTGGTGCTGCAGTAGTAGATTTTGCAGCTTCGGTGGTAGACTTAGCCGCTGCAGTAGTGGATTTCTGTGCCGCGGTGGTAGATTTAGCTGCTGCAGTAGTGGATTTCTGTGCTTCGGTGGTAGATTTAGCCGCTGCAGTAGTGGATTTTTGTGCTGCGGTGGTAGACTTAGCCGCTGCAGAAGTAGATTTTTGCGCTGCGGTAGTGGACTTGGCAGCTGCAGAGGTAGATTTTGCAGCCGCAGTGGTGGACTTAGCCGCAGAAGTAGATTTTGCTGCTGCGGTAGTAGATTTGGCTGCGGAAGAAGCCTTGGTCTCTGCCTTTGTACTGTTGGTGCCGGAAGCTTTTGTTTCGGAAGCCTTTGTGCTGGAAGCTTTCGTTTCAGCGGCTTTTGTCTCTGCTTCTGTTGCTGCGGTTCCGTTCATACCATTTTTTCCATCTGTTGGGAACTTACTTTCACGGTCTGCAGTATCGATGCCGGACTGGTTGATGGAGAAAGTGGCCTGATTTGGATTTCCAGCCATATCTTCTACATATACAGTAAGAGAACCTTCTTCTAACTTAAAGGTGATCTCTCCGGTTTCTTTATCACAGCTTTCAGGAAGGACTTTTGTTCCTGCATCATCCGTAGCATAGATGGAATCATAGTTGATGCCGGAAATGCTGTCATCCAATGTAACAACAAGTTTTCCATCTTCCATGACAACGCTTTCTTCATCAAAAGAAGGAGCTGTATCATCTAACACAGCAATATGCTCTACATCTTGGGCCTGCATACCATTTAAGCTTAAGGCGTAGACCTCCAAAGTACCGTTGGTTGTCAGTACTGCGTGGTAAGTGCCGTTTTCTTTCTTAAATTCAATGGGTTCAGATTCCAGTGTAGTGGTCATCTTCTTTAAAGGAAGAAGAGAATGGATCTTAAAGCTTACATCTATGGTTTTGTAATCTGTGGTATCGCTTACGTTCATCTCGATCCGCGGAGTAGCGGTAACGATAAAGAAGATCGCAAGATTGACTACGATAAATGGAAGTATGTAGCATAATAAAATGCGGCCGAAATTGGTATTCCCATTTTTCTGGGGCCGGCGTGTACGTCGGTGATCCTGGCGTGAAGCAGAAGAACGGGTATGTCCCGAGGCGCGGCTGCTTCTGGGTGCGCTGTATGATGAATGGTGTTCCATGACCATTGCCTCCTTTGTTAAAAAACTTCCTATAGCATAACAGAAAACCGGGTTACTTACAAGAAATTATTCATTGAGAAACTTTTAAGAAATAGTTTCAGGCGTTAAAAATGAAATATTCGCTCTTGCTGTATCGGCTTTGCACATATATAATGATGTTGGGGTCAAAAGGTATTTTGACCCCTCTGATACCGAATTGCTACGTGCTTTGCACTCTCGCAATTCTAAAAACATTCGTAATCCGCTCATTTTTCTTCAAAAAATGGCTTCTTACTCATGTTTTTGGCGGGTCCCAAGGTCAAAACTCCTCCTGCAAGCAAGCTTGCGTCGGATTTTAGACCTTTTGACCCTGGTATCATATAATAAACACATGATCATAAATTAACAAAATTAACAAGGAGGAGGGACCTATGGATTATCCCAAGAAAGATCAAAGATGGGTATTTCATGATAAGACAGAAGCGAAAGAAACAGCCGGAGTAGTACGCCGTGTTCTGGCATACTGCGATGAGGTTATGTGTGTGGAAAATACCTTTGCAAAAGGAGCCATCGGAGCAATGCATAACCATCCGCATACCCAGATCACTTATGTGGCATCTGGTAAGTTTGAATTTACCATTGATGGAGAGGTACATACAGTCAGCAAGGGGGATACACTGCTGAAACAGGACGGTGTGATGCATGGATGCACCTGTCTGGAAGATGGAGTGCTGATCGATATCTTCACCCCAATGAGAGAGGATTTTCTGTAAGGAGGACAAAATAATGAGAATTGCATTGATCAATGAAAACAGCCAGGCGGGCAAGAACGAGATCATTTACCGTGAACTGCGTGGCGTGGTAGAGCCTATGGGACATGTGGTAGACAACTATGGAATGTATTCTGCAGATGATGAGGCACAGCTTACCTATGTACAGTGCGGTATTCTGGCTTCCCTGCTGCTTTCTTCCGGTGCAGCAGACTTTGTGGTGACCGGATGCGGTACTGGTCAGGGCGCAATGATCGCCTGCAACAGTTTCCCGAATGTAGTATGCGGACATGTGTCAAATCCGTCAGATGCATTCCTGTTTGCACAGGTAAATGATGGTAATTGCGTGGCTATGCCTTATGCCCAGAATTATGGATGGGGCGGTGAATTAAACCTTCGTTACAGTTTTGAGAAACTGTTTGGTTTTGGCAGTGGCAACGGATATCCGCCGGAGCGTGTAGTACCGGAGCAGAGAAATAAGAAGATCCTGGATCAGGTGAGAGCCAACAATTTTAAGGATATTATCACCTGCTGTAAGGGACTGGATCAGGACCTGGTAAAGGGCGCTGTGGCAGGACCAAAGTTTAAGGAGCTGTTCTTTGCAAACTGCAAGGATGAGGCCATCAAAGCTTATGTGGAGACACTTCTGTAAGAGCACGGGGGGAAAGAGGTAAAACAAAGTATGATAAAAGAGGCGGCTGACTTTGCAGAGCGGGCACATGAGGGCGTGTACAGAAAGGGAACACAGATCCCTTATATCACACATCCTATGGAAACGGCAGCTATTGTAACGGCATTTACAGATGAGCCGGAAATGATCGCTGCAGCCCTTTTGCATGATGTAATAGAGGACGCCGGGGTTACAAGAGAAGAACTGGAAGAAAAGTTCGGCTCCAGAGTGGCATTTCTGGTAGACGGCGAAAGCGAGGACAAGTCTAAAAGCTGGATGGAGCGCAAAGGAGCAACGGTAGAGCGCTTAAAGTCGGCCACCAGAGATGAAAAAATATTGGCTCTTGCAGATAAGTTAAGTAATATACGCAGCACAGCCAGAGATTATCTGGTCCTGGGAGACGAGGTCTGGCAGCGTTTTAACCAGAAGGACAAGGCGATGCAGGGCTGGTATTACAAGGGGGTGGCAGAGGCCCTGAAGGAATTTAAAGGCCACATTTATTATGAAGAATACGTAATGCTGTGTAAAAAAGTATTCGGTTAAAGGAGAAGAGAATGAGAAAAATGAAAAGCAGGATTCTTGCAGCGGTCATGGCGGCAGGAATGATCTTTACTGCCCAGGGAATGACAGCTCTGGCGGGGACCACTGGTGTTGGTGCAGCAAAGACCGCACAGTCCACAGGGGGACCGGGAGAGGCTGCAAAAGATGTGGAAACTGTTACAGTAGATAATGAAAATGCAGGTGCAGACGGTACAAATGCGGATCAGAATACAACGACTGAAAACACGGGTGACAGTACTGACGCTACAGACCAGACATCCACAGACACCTCCCTTCAGGTAAACTACAGCGTGTATTTCAGAAACCAGGGCTGGAGCGATCCTGCAGCAGATAACCAGGCTTTAGCAGCATCTACCGACTCATGGGTCACATCCATGAAAGCCAATCTGATCAATATTCCATCAGGAGCCCAGATCGGCGTCCGCTATAAAGTAAATTTAAGCGGAACCGGCTGGCTTGACTGGAAAGCAGACGGGGCAGAAAATGGCGGCGCGTCCGCAGAACACCCACTGGAATCCATTGCCATGGAACTGACTGGTTCATCGGCAGCTTCCTATGATCTGTATTATAAAGTTTATCAGAATGGTTCCTGGACAGACTGGTCCTTAAATGGTGCGACGGCAGGCACAGAAGGAATCGGTCTCAGAGTGGATGGCATCAAGGCTTCTATTACAGCGAAAAATGCAGGAGCGCCTTCAGAAACCGGTTCATCAACTGTAGACCCATCTAAGCCAATGATCGCCCTGACTTTTGACGACGGTCCAAGAGCATCTGTTACAAACCGTATTTTAGACAGTTTAGGCCAGTATGGTGGAAGAGCTACTTTCTTTATGGTAGGAACCAATGTTCCACAGAACGGCGAAGTGATCCGCCGTATGGTGGCTCAGGGCTGCGAGGTGGCAAACCACACCAATGACCATAAATACATATCCAAATTAAGCAATGAAGGCATTGTAAGCCAGGTAAGTGCTGTAAACCAGAAAGTAGCAGCAGCCTGCGGCGTTTCACCTGTTGTAATGCGCCCCCCAGGCGGTTATGTAGATGCACATTCCCTTTCTGTCCTTGGTTCCATGGGAATGCCTGCGATCATGTGGTCCATTGATACAAGAGACTGGCAGCACAGAAATGCACAGAAGACCATTAACAATGTTTTAAGTCAAGTAAAAGATGGCGATATTATTTTAATGCATGATATTTACGATGCTACTGCAGATGCAGCAGTCGTATTGATCCCGGAGCTGACCGCCAGAGGCTATCAGCTGGTAACAGTCAGTGAGCTGGCAGCAGCCAGAGGAGGAATGGCAGCAGGACATAAATACAGCCAGTTCCGTTAAAAAAAATATTTTTATAAAAGGAGAAAAATAACAATGGATATTCGTTATTCCGCAAACCAGAGAGATGTAAAACGCTATACTACCGAAGAACTGAGAAATGAATTTTTGATCCAGAATCTGTATCAGCCGGATGAAGTTGTTGCAGTGTATTCCCATGTAGACCGTATGGTAACACTGGGATGTATGCCGGTTTCTGAGAAAGTTTCTATTGAGAAGGGCATTGACTGCTGGAAGAACTTTGGAACCCACTATTTCCTGGAGCGCCGTGAGGTCGGTATTTTCAATATTGGCGGAAAGGGAAAGATCACTGCAGACGGTCAGGAATTTGCTATGGGATATAAAGATTGTCTGTACATTACCAAGGGAACAAAGGAAGTTTACTTTGAAAGTGAAGATGCTTCCAAACCGGCTAAATTTTATATGGTAAGTGCTCCGGCCCATACTTCCTACACCACTACATTTATCCCGATCGAGAAGGCAGCAAAGAGACCATGCGGTGATGCAGCTCTTTCTAACAAGCGTACTATTAATCAGTTTATCCATCCAGACGTATTAAAGACCTGTCAGCTTTCTATGGGAATGACCGTTTTAGAGCCGGGAAGCGTATGGAACACCATGCCATCCCATACACATGAACGCCGTATGGAAATTTATATGTATTTTGAAGTACCCGGCGATAATGTAGTATTCCATATGATGGGAGAGCCTACAGAGACAAGACATATTGTTATGAAGAACGAAGAGGCTGTGATCAGCCCGTCCTGGAGCATCCACAGCGGAGCAGGTACATCCAATTATACCTTTATCTGGGCAATGGGCGGCGAGAACATGGAGTTTGACGATATGGACACCATGAAGCCAAATGAGATGAGATAGGGAATGTCCCGACTGCGAATATACAAATGTATATAAGTACAATAAAAGAGGATGTCCTTTCAGACATCCTCTTTGCTGTATCAATTTGATATATGCGTTTTTTTATATGCTTTTTATTTCTCAATGCCCTCAGCAGCGATCATCTTATCAGTCAGTGTACCGTCATAGATAACGGTCACTTTATCGCCTACATTGATACCGTCAAACATTCCTTCTGTTCCTACGAAGGAGAAATATGTGTTGTCCGGGTCTGCAGTATCCAGAACGATATGATCGGATTCTACTTCTGCAGCTGTACCGGTAAGAGTCTTTTTCTGTGCTTCCTCAGAATCCATAGCATCTTCAGTGACAATACGGGTAGCAACTGCAGGATCATCTGGATCCTCTAAGTCGCCGTAGTAAGTTACTTCTGCTGTAACGCCTGCTTTGATGCCGTCTTTGGTCACTTTCTGGGCAATAATGGCATTCAGTGTATAGGTTCCCTCGTCATTTTTTAAGGTAATGGTCTTATCATCGGCACTTTCAATGGTTCCTTCAACTACCAGGTCTTCTTCCTCTGCCTCTTCTTCTCTTGCAACTTCGGCTGCGGAAGTCATAACTTCTACAGAGGTTGCCTTTGTTACATCGTCAGACAGTTCGCCTGCGTAGCCTACATTTACTTCATCGCCTTCGCCTACTGTATCTGCGTCTATCAGCTTTGCATCGGTGATATCAAATTTTGCAGTTTTGCCTTCGTCATCTGATACAGTGATCACTTTGTCCTCTACCAGGCTGACAAAACCATAGTAATATTCTTCCTCTATTTCCTCATCAGAAGAAGCATCTGCAGTACTTTCGGCTGCCTGTACGGTTGTAGTTTCTGTATCCGCTTTTTTAGAAGAGCAAGCGGTCAGCCCCAGTGCAACTGCTAAAAAAGCAACTGCCAGATATTGTTTTTTCATAGTGATTCTCCTCTCTTCGCCGCGGGTATTGCTGGTGATGTCTGTTTTTTGCGGCACGATACATCTTACTACGAAAGCTGTGTTTTTACTATGATTTTTTTATGAATTTTTCCTTAAAGTTTTCCCTTTAAAAATAATCTTTTTCTTCTTTCTGGCGCCGTTTTGTGATAAGCAGAAGGATGATACCAACGAGGATACCAAGGACGCCGATGGCTATGGTGATCACAAAACCGGTGCGGATCAGGTACCAGAATGGCCCCTGGTTTGGCGCAGGATCCGGCAGCTGCGCAAGTGTCTGAGGTACAAGTTCTACAGTGGATCCTGCTTCTGTTTCTTCCGGTTCATATGTAATATGAAGCTCATAATAGTCGGGTTCTTTCTCAGTTGCTTCTCCTTTATATACAACTTCCACATCTTTTAAAAGCCGTTCCCCTAAGGCAATGGCATTGCGGCAGATCTGGCCTTCTTCATCTGTAAAGGGTTCTCCGTTCCATACCATGGAAGTGATGTGATAGGCCTGGGAGGACAGTCCAAGATCATTAAGGATCAGTTCTCCTTCTTTTGCGGCTGCTTCAAGAAGGTTATTGTCATCTGCTGAAATAATGATATCCCCCAGCTGATATTCATCTGCTCCATAGGAATAGAAGGTAACGGGCAGACAGAGATCGTCTTTCCACTGTTCATTTATGGTCGTTATTTCTGCTTTGCGCAGTGTACTGGATAATTCCAACTGCTGAGGCTGCATTTCGGCATAAATCGTCTCGGGAATCTCTTCCCCGTCTTCTAACCCCAGATAACGCACCTGCTTTTCAACGGGTATCTTTTTTTCTCCCCCCATCTTTTCTTCCAGTTCCCAGTTTAGCAGTTCATAGCTGTTTCCATTTTCATCTTCATAAATGGTTTCCGGCTCCTTAAAAGCTGCAGCTTCTTCTTTCGTCAGTTCTTTTGATAGGGTAATATTTTCATTTTTCATACCTGTTCTCCTTTATGGTGATCGTGATAAAACTGCGATCGTGAGCTGTTTCTTGTTCCATCTTCAGTTGTCAAGGTACGAAAGTTTGAAAAAATTGGAAATTTTTGGAAATTAAATTAATGAAAAAATTGAAAAATTCATGAAGCCTGTTACAGGCTGTAGAAGTAACTGTGAATCCATTATACGGAGGGGGAGTCATTTTGTCAAAGAAAACTTTTTACATATTTTTAGCACTCACCTCTTGACAGTGCTAATAACTGGTGTTATAGTACACATAGAACAAAAAACAAAACAACAAACACACTGTTCCGGAAAGGGGAGTGGGCATATGAATATTAATAAATTTACTCAGAAATCAATGGAAGCAGTTCAGAACTGCGAAAAGCTGGCATATGAATATGGAAACCAGCAGATCGACCAGCCGCATCTGCTGTACAGCCTGTTGGCTCTGGATGACAGCCTGATCATGAAACTGATCACAAAAATGGGCATCCAGGGCGATATGTTTAAAAATGAGGCAAAGCAGGCCATAGAGAAACTGACCAAGGTAAGCGGAGGCGGACAGCTGTATATCAGCAATGACTTAAATAAAGTCCTGATCAATGCAGAAGACGAAGCCAAGGCCATGGGAGATGAATACGTTTCTGTAGAACATCTTTTCCTGGCACTGCTTAAACAGCCTTCTAAGGAAATGAAGGACCTGTTTAAAACCTATGGCATTACCAGAGAAAAGTTCCTTCAGGCACTTTCTACTGTAAGAGGCAATCAGAGAGTGGTAAGTGACAACCCGGAGGCAACTTATGATACATTGGAAAAATATGGCTACGATCTGGTAGAACGTGCCAGAAATCAGAAGCTGGACCCGGTCATCGGCCGTGACAGCGAGATCCGTAACGTAGTCCGTATCCTTTCACGTAAGACGAAAAACAATCCGGTGCTCATCGGTGAACCTGGTGTTGGTAAAACAGCCGTTGTAGAGGGTCTGGCACAGCGAATTGTCCGCGGTGACGTTCCTGACGGCCTGAAAGATAAGAAGCTGTTTGCTCTGGATATGGGTTCCCTGGTAGCCGGTGCTAAATACAGAGGTGAATTTGAGGAACGTTTAAAAGCCGTTCTGGAAGAAGTAAAGAAGAGCGAAGGACAGATCATCCTGTTTATTGATGAGCTGCATACCATTGTAGGTGCAGGTAAGACAGAAGGCTCTATGGATGCCGGAAACATGTTAAAGCCAATGCTTGCAAGAGGTGAGCTTCACTGTATCGGTGCAACTACCTTAAATGAATACCGCCAGTACATTGAAAAGGATGCTGCTCTGGAACGTCGTTTCCAGCCGGTACTGGTAGCAGAACCTACAGTAGAAGATACCATTTCTATCCTTCGTGGCTTAAAAGAGCGCTACGAAGTTTACCACGGTGTAAAGATCGCAGATTCTGCGCTGGTGAATGCAGCAGTGCTTTCCGACCGTTATATATCCGACCGTTTCCTGCCGGATAAGGCCATTGACCTGGTAGATGAAGCATGTGCCATGATCAAGACGGAGCTTGACAGTATGCCGGCAGAGCTGGATGAACTGTCACGTAAGATCATGCAGTTAGAGATCGAGGAAGCGGCTCTTAAGAAAGAAACAGACAGACTGAGCAAAGAACGTTTGGAAGACTTACAGAAGGAACTGGCAGAACTTCATGATAAATTTGCTGCAGGCAAAGCCCAGTGGCAGAATGAGAAAGCCAGTGTAGATAAATTATCCAGTCTCCGTGAGGAGATTGAGGCTGTGAACCGCCAGATCCAGGACGCACAGCAGAAATATGACCTGAACAAGGCTGCAGAGCTGCAGTACGGCAAGCTGCCGCAGCTGCAGAAGGAACTGGAAGCAGAGGAAGAAAAGATTAAGAATGAAGATCTCAGTCTGGTACATGAAAGTGTAACAGAAGATGAGATTGCCCGTATCGTATCCAAGTGGACCGGTATCCCGGTTGCAAAACTGACAGAAAGTGAGCGCAGCAAGACCTTGCATCTGGATGAAGTCCTTCACAAACGTGTAGTAGGACAGGACGAGGCAGTGGAAAAGGTTACAGATGCCATTATCCGTTCCAAGGCCGGCATTAAGGATCCTACAAAGCCGATCGGTTCCTTCCTGTTCTTAGGACCTACCGGTGTAGGTAAAACAGAGCTTGCAAAAGCACTGGCAGAGTCACTGTTTGATGATGAGTCTAATATGGTGCGTATTGATATGAGTGAGTACATGGAGAAACATTCTGTGGCCCGTCTCATCGGAGCGCCTCCAGGCTATGTTGGTTATGATGAAGGCGGCCAGCTGACAGAGGCGGTACGCCGTAAACCATATAGCGTTGTTCTCTTTGATGAGGTAGAAAAAGCACATCCAGATGTATTTAACGTACTGCTGCAGGTACTGGATGATGGCCGTATCACCGACTCCCAGGGCCGTACCGTAGATTTCAAGAACACCATTATCATTCTGACTTCCAACATTGGTTCCCAGTATCTGCTGGACGGAATTGATGAAAACGGAAATATCCGTGAGGAAGCAAGAAATATGGTCATGAGTGATCTGAAGGCCCATTTCAGACCGGAGTTTTTAAATCGTCTGGATGAGATGATTCTGTTTAAGCCTCTGACCAGAGATAATATCAGCCGCATCGTTGATCTGTGCGTAGCAGATGTAAACAAGCGTCTGGCTGACAGAGAGTTGAAGCTGCGTCTGAGTGATGCTGCCAAGACTTTCATCACCGATCATGGATATGATCCTGTATACGGCGCACGTCCTCTGAAGCGTTACCTCCAGAAAAATGTGGAAACACTGGCTGCACGTATCATCCTTGCAGATCAGGTAAGTGAAGGTTCCACCATTGTGATCGATGTTGCTCCGGAAGGAGATCATCTGAACGCAAAAGTAGAGTAAGAAATCTATAATACAGTTCAGAAAAATCAGAAAAGGAAGATGCCTGTATGAGTACACTGCCTAAAGATCCTATGATATTACTAAGCTATATGAATACCCAGTTGAGAGATAACTACAGTTCCCTGGAAGAAATGTGCCAGGTGCTGGATCTGGATGAGCCTCAGATCCGGAAAACGTTATCTGATATTGGTTTTGAATATGTGTCTGAAAAAAATTGTTTTCGTTAAGAGGTGCCGGTTTTATCTGAACAGGATTGCTCAGGTAAGGCCGGTTTTCGCTTAAAATAACGAAGGAGACGAAAACAGATGACCATTTACAGATACAGGGCAAAAGACAGGAAGGGACACAGATATAAAGGGATCGTGGAAGCAGACGGCACCCGGAAAGTAGAAGAAGAGGAATAACAGCTGTTATGGCTGAACTGTAACGAATAAAAAATAGAAAATGACACAGACTATGGTCATGAAAAGAAGAATGATCACTCCGGCCGCAGCCCAACTGTATGGCCGTACAAGAAAAATGACAGGTCTGGCTTTAAGGGATTTCCTGCGCTGCGGCATGGCCGGCTGGTGTCTGGAGATCCTTTTTACGTCTGTGGAAGCAGGAATGCGGGGAGATCCCAAACTTATGGGGACCACATCCATTATCATGTTCCCCATTTACGGTGCAGGAGCACTGCTTCCATGGATCGCAAGGTGGTGTGACCGGTGGCTTTGCGGACTGCCTGGTTTTGAAAGGGCAGATGCAGATAAAATACCCCTGGCTGCTTTGCGGTTCCGCCATGGACTGATCTACATGATCCTTATTTATACAGGAGAATATGTGGCAGGAACCTTGCTTATGAATAAAGGTATCTGTCCCTGGGATTACTCCCAGTGGCCTGATCATATAGACGGGGTGATCCGCTTTGCATTCATCCCATTTTGGTTTATTACCGGGCTGATCTTTGAGGCTGTGTGTGCCAGGGAGTGAATGGGATTTTTGCTTGTATTTAGGCCTGTAATTTTATATAATAGTAGAAGTTTAGCCGATAGGCTGTATTGACAAAGGAGAAGAATATGATACGTTTGATCTTAGTGCTGTTGGCAGTGGTGCTGTACCTGATCTTATCTCTTCCGGCGCTTTTTTATTTAAAGTCCCTGGAAAAGAAAGATGCAAAGGCAGCTGCTGTAAAAAGCCTGGATATGGTGCGCTGGATACTGGGAATTGTAAGAAGTCTGGCAGGGATCACCTATGAAGTCAGGGGACTGGAAAATATCCCAAAAGATAAAGCTGTGCTGTATGTAGGAAACCACAGAAGTTATTTTGATATTGTAATGGGCTATATTACAGTTCCGGCACCTACCGGATTTATTGCTAAAAAAGAGATGATGGGCATTCCGCTGTTAAACCAGTGGATGGATCGGATGAACTGCCTGTTTTTGGACCGTACCAACATAAAAGAAGGTTTAAAGACCATTCTTACGGGAATTGAAAAGGTAAAAGGCGGCATTTCCATGTGGATCTTCCCGGAAGGAACCAGAAACAACAGTGAAGATTCCGCAGATCTTATGGAGTTCCATGAGGGAAGCTTAAAGATCGCGGAAAAAAGCGGCTGTCCGGTGATCCCGGTAGCCATTACCGGAACAGATGATGTATTTGAGCGTCATATGCCATGGATCCGCAAAAGCCATGTGATCATTGAATATGGAGAGCCGATCTATTTAAAGGAGCTTCCACCGGATAAAAAGAAATTCCCAGGTGCTTATACCAGAGAGATCATCAGCAATATGGTGCGCAGACAGATGGAAGAAAGAGCAGGAAAATAGGAACGGAAACGGTATCCTGTATACAAAAGACAGAAACAAAAATTGCATAAGTGAAATACATAAATGAGGATGAAAAATGGAAAATCTGGACTTAAAAGAGATACGGAATAAGTTAGACGAGATCGATACCCAGCTGGTCGAACTCTTTGAAAAGAGAATGGCTTTATGCTCTGACGTGGCTGAGTTTAAGATACAGACAGGAAAGAAAGTATATGACGGGGAAAGAGAACGTCAGAAATTAGAGTCTGTGGCTGCCATGGCAGGAAATGATTTTAACAAAAAAGGGGTATACGAGCTGTTCTCCCAGATCATGACCATCAGCCGCAAGCTGCAGTACGGTCTGTTGATCCGTCACGGACAGGCATTGGAAACTGGCTTTACCATGACAGACAGCCTTAAAAAAGAAGGCGCCCGCATTGCCTATCAGGGCGTGGAAGGCTCCTACGGACACGGCGCAGCTCTTCAGTATTTTGGTGAGAATGCAGATCTTTACCATGTAAAATCCATGGAAGACGCCATGGTAGAGGTAGAAGAAGGAAGAGCGGATTTTGCAGTCTTACCTATTGAAAATTCTTCTGCCGGAGCAGTCAGCGATAATTATGATCTGCTGGTAAAGCATAATGTATACATAGTAGGACAGACAGAGCTTCCTGTAACCCATGCTCTTTTAGGACTTCCAGATGCGACCTTAGAAGACATCCGCCAGGTTTATTCCCATCCTCAGGCACTGATGCAGTGTTCCCAGTACTTAAACAGTCACAGACAGTGGCGTCAGGTAAGCCTGGAAAATACCGCTGTTTCCGCAAAGAAAGTGCTGGAAGATGGTGATGTGACTCAGGCTGCAGTAGCCAGTGAGATCGCAGGAAAGCTGTACGGCCTGAAGGTCTTAGAGCCAACCATTAATTACAACAAAAATAACGTGACCCGTTTTATCATCCTTGCAAAGGATCCTGTTTACCAGAAAGGTGCAAACAAGATCAGTATCTGCTTTGAATGTGCCCATAAGAGCGGTACTCTTTACAATATGCTTGGAAACCTGATCTACAATAACATAAACATGCTGATGATCGAGTCACGGCCGATTCCCGGAAGAAGCTGGGAATACCGTTTCTTCGTAGATGTAGAAGGAAACTTAAGCGATCCGGCAGTCCAGAACGCGTTAAAGGGTATTGCAGAAGAGGCGGCTACTTTACGTATCCTGGGAAATTATGAGGCAAGATCAGACCGGTAAATAGGTCAAAATACCTTTTGACCCCAACATCATTTAGAGATAAAAAGAGGATAAGAAAATGAACATCAGTGAACTTGTAATCTACAGAAACTTAAAACATGAGGATCTTTTTGAAGATATGGCAGGTCTTATGGGCCTTGGCACCAGTGAGAAAAAGGCAGATGCCTTTGCCTGTGCAGGACAGTTAGTAGAGCTGGCTGTAGAATATGGCTTTGAGGGCAACTTATGGCACTGCTTCTTAGCATTGTGTCTGGCAGATAATGAAAATGCCTATACCACCACCTGCGAGATCCGTGGAAATGCAGGCGGCACACTGGATATGCTGGCAAGAAGCGATTACCGCATTTTTAAGGCATTATTTGACTTTGACATTGAAACATTAGAGCCGGCTGCTATGTGGAAAGAACTGGCAGATTACCGTCCATCCAATCAGGAAAGCCGTGTATTCAACCGCCGCATCAGGGATCGTATCATAGGTCTGGCAGTGTTGTTAGAACAGTCCGCAGATGAAGCAGAATTCCAGAGCCATATGGCTGCTTTCTACGGCGAATACGGCGTAGGAAAATTCGGTTTAAACAAGGCATTCCGTATTATCGAAAAAGAAGACGAGCATCAGTTTATCATTGACCCGATCATCAATGTAGAGCATATTTATTTTAAAGACATCGTAGGATATGAGGCACAGAAGAAGAAACTGATCGAAAACACAGAAGCCTTTATCAGCGGAAAAGAGGCCAACAATGTGCTGCTGTTTGGTGATGCAGGTACAGGAAAATCTTCCAGTGTCAAGGCCATTCTCAATGAATATTATGGTCAGGGACTGCGTATGATTGAAGTGTACAAGCATCAGTTTAAGGCACTTTCCGACGTATTAGAGCAGGTCAAGGACCGCAACTATAAGTTCATCATCTACATGGATGACCTTTCTTTTGAGGAATATGAGCTGGAATATAAATACCTGAAAGCCATCTTAGAGGGCGGACTTGGAAAACGTCCAAAGAACGTGCTGATCTATGCAACCTCCAACCGCCGTCATCTGATCCGTGAGAAGTTCTCCGACAAGAGAGAGTTAGATGATGATCTGCACAACAATGATACCGTTCAGGAGAAACTTTCTCTTGCAGCCCGTTTTGGTGTGACTATTTACTACGGTTCCCCGGACAAGTTCCAGTTCCAGGGCATTGTAAAGGCTCTGGCAGAGAAATATCACCTGGATATGCCGGAAGACGAACTGTTATTAGAGGCAAACAAGTGGGAGTTAAGCCACGGCGGCCTGTCCGGACGTACCGCTTCCCAGTTTATTACACATTTGCTGGGCAGAAAGTAAGACATTTTTCCACCGCTCTGCCTGCGTCGGCAGGCAAAGAAGCTGGAAAACAGGTGTGATCCTGGCGTTTTACCTGGATTTTACAAAAGCTTTACTTCTGTATGGGGGTAAGACGCGAATAAATAAGGTAAAATACTGTATACAAAACATACACATACAAAAAAGCAAAGCGCTCTCCCAAGTGTCCCCTGTAGGGGGGACACTTTCAGGAGAGTTGTATTTCATTAAGGAGGAAAACAGTGGCAGTCAGAATGTTTGCGGCGATAGATGTAGGTTCTTTCGCCCTGGAGCTGGGGATCTATGAGATCTCAGACAAAGGGATCAAGAGCGTTGATCATGTCCGTCATATGATCGCTTTAGGAAGCGATACCTTCAGTGAAGGAAAGATAAGTTATGGTCTGGCAGATGAAATGTACCGGATCCTGGAAAAATTTACGGAAACCATGAAGCTGTACCGGGTAAAGGATTACCGCGCCTATGCTACTACTGCCATGCGTGAAGCCAAAAACAGCCGCATTATTCTGGAACAGATCCGTGTGCGTACCGGACTGGAGGTACATATTATCAGCAACTCCGAACAGCGTTTTATCAGCTATAAGGCGGTTGCTTTCAAAGCAGGAGAGTTCAACCAGATCATCCAGAAGGGTACTGCTATTGTGGATGTTGGCTTTGGCAGCGCCCAGATCTCCCTTTTTGATAAAGACTCCCTGGTGGCGACCCAGAACCTGCCTCTTGGAAGCCTTCGCCTTCGCAGCCAGCTGGCAAAGATACCAGCTAGTGTAGACATCCACAGACTTCATATTGAAGAGATCGTGGACAATGAGCTGATCACCTTCCGGAAAATGTATTTAAGAGACCGCCAGATCACCAATCTTATTGGTATCGGTGACAATATTTTATACCTCATGCGCCGCCTTGGCATAAAAGATGGGGAAAACCGGGTGGATGCAGCTACTATGCATACTTTTTACGATAAGCTTTCCCAGATGACCATTGACCAGATTGAGGAAAACTTCGGCGTAAACAGTGAGTATGCCGCCCTTCTTCTTCCGGCAGCAGCCGTGTATACAAGAATCCTGGATATAACCGGGGCAGAAATGTTCTGGATCCCGGGAACCAGTATGTGCGACGGTATTGCGGCAGAATATGCCAGCGACAAAAAACTGATCCGTTTTGACCATAACTTTGAAAATGACATTCTGGCGGCGGCCAGAAACATGGCGAAAAAATATAAATGCCACGCCAGCCACAACCAGGTATTAGAGCAGTATGCCATGAATATCTTCGACAGTACGAAGAGGTTCCATGGACTGGGAGACCGCGACCGTCTGCTTCTTCAGATCGCTGTTACGCTTCATGCCTGCGGAAAGTTCATCAGCATGAAAAATTCCAACGAATGCGGATATGCCCTGATCATGTCCACGGAGATCATTGGCCTAAGCCACTTGGAACGTGAGATCATTGCCAATGTAGTCCGCTACAATATCCGTGATTTCGATTACGACATGATGCAGCTAGAGACTGAGACAGTACAGGATCTGGAGGGAGTATCCGACCGGACAGCTATTACCATCCGGATTGCGAAGCTGACGGCGATCCTGCGTCTGGCTAATTCTATGGACAAGACCCACAAATCAAAGCTGATCGACTGCCGCATGGCAGTAAGGGACGGCCGACTGGTAGTTACTACCGGTTATCAGGGAGACCTGGCGTTAGAGAGTGCTTCTTTTGAGCAGAAGGCGGCGTTCTTTGAGGAAATATTTGGAATACGTCCTGTTTTGAAGCAGAAGAGGAGAGTGTAAAATGGCTGAGAAGAATGATTATGTAAACCGCGAACTAAGCTGGATCGAATTTAACTACCGCGTATTAAGTGAGGCGAGAGATAAAAGTATCCCGCTGTTTGAACGCCTGAAATTTTTAAGCATCACAGCCTCTAACCTGGATGAATTTTATATGGTCCGTGTGGCTTCTTTAAAAGATATGGTCCATGCCAAATATGCAAAAAAAGACATTGCAGGACTGACTGCAAAAGAGCAGCTGGAAAAGATCAGTGAAAAGACCCACCAGCTGGTAGATCTGCAATATTCCACCTACAACCGGTCTTTAGTACCGGCCTTAAAGCAGAACGGCCTGCGCATCATCATGGAACATGAGGACCTGACCAAAGACGAGGCTGTTTTTGCAGATGAATATTTCCGCAAAAATGTATATCCCGTTCTTACACCAATGGCATTTGACTCCTCAAGGCCATTTCCATTGATCCGCAATAAAACATTGAACATTGCGGCTCTTCTTAAAAAGAAAAATGAAAAGGACGCAGAACTGGAATTTGCTATGGTACAGGTTCCGTCAGTTATCCCGCGTATCGTGGAACTGCCGGAGGAAACAAATGAGGACGGAGAACCTCAGAGAGTGGTCATTCTGTTAGAGGAGATCATTGAGCGGAACATGCCGTCCTTGTTCTTAAACTATGATATCGTAGCTTCCCACCCCTTCCGTATCATGCGAAATGCAGACTTTTCACTGGATGAGGAAGAGGCAGTGGACCTGTTAGAAGAGATCCAGAAACAGCTAAAGAAGCGCCAGTGGGGTGAAGCCATCCGTCTGGAGATCGAGTCCAATGTAGATAAGCAGCTGTTAAAAATCTTAAAGAAGGAACTTTCCATCAGCAGCGAAGACATTTTCCAGATATCAGGACCACTGGATCTGACCTTTTTAATGAAAATGTATGGGCTGGACGGTTTTTCCCACTTAAAGGTGCCAAAATACACCCCTCAGCCTGTGCCGGAGCTGATGAATGAGGATGATATCTTCACCAATATCCGCAAAGGAGATATCCTGCTTCACCACCCATATCAGAGCTTTGACCCGGTAGTCAATTTTGTCCGCAGCGCAGCAAGAGATCCAGAAGTTCTGGCGATCAAGCAGACCTTATACCGTGTCAGCGGAAATTCACCCATCATTGCGGCCTTGGCAGAGGCGGCAGACAACGGCAAGCAGGTATCTGTACTGGTTGAGTTAAAAGCCCGTTTTGATGAGGAAAACAACATCAACTGGGCGAAGATGCTGGAGAAAGCTGGCTGTCATGTTATCTATGGCCTGGTTGGCTTAAAGACACACAGCAAGATCACACTGGTTGTGCGCATGGAAGAAGACGGCATCCGCCGTTATGTGCATCTGGGAACCGGAAATTACAATGACTCTACCGCAAAACTTTACACAGACTGCGGTATCTTAACCTGTGATCCGCAGATCGGCGAGGACGCAACAGCCGTGTTTAACATGCTTTCCGGCTATTCGGAGCCAAGAGCATGGAACAAGCTGTCAGTAGCTCCATTGTGGCTGCGCCACCGCTTCCTGCGCATGATTAATCGCGAGACAGAGCATGCAAGAGCAGGAAGGGAAGCCCACATTATGGCAAAAATGAACTCTCTCTGTGATAAGGAGATCATTTCCGCCCTGTATGACGCTTCCTGCGCAGGTGTGAAGATTGAGCTGGTTGTCCGCGGCATTTGCTGCCTCAAAGCAGGTGTACCTGGCTTAAGTGAAAATATTTCGGTCCGCTCTATTGTAGGAAATTTCCTGGAGCACAGCCGTATTTTCTATTTCTTTAATGACGCAAGCCCAGAGGTCTACATGGGAAGTGCAGACTGGATGCCTAGAAACCTGGACCGCCGTGTGGAGATCCTGTTCCCGGTAGAAGATGAAAGATTAAAAGAAAAAGTCATCCACATTTTGGAGCTGGAACTGGAAGATAATGTAAAGGCTCATATCCTGAAACCAGACGGAAGCTATGAGAAAGTAGATAAACGTGGAAAGGCCCTTGTAAATTCCCAGGATCAGTTCTGCAAAGAAGCCATAGCCATGGCAAAAGCGTGTCAGGATGCAAAAGATCCGGCTGTGACACGTATTTTCCAGCCCATTGAGAGCAGTAATGAATAGTGATGTTTTAGAGGACGCGCCGGTGGGCGCGTTCTTTTTTATTTAAGAGGAAATTCCGATGGAGCTTCCTCTTAAATAAAAACGCTACGCATTGATTGCATTGCGGCAGTTTGGTAAAAAAGCATGAATCCTAGCCAATCGGCGGGGGCGTTATGTAGTACGGTATGCTATGATAAAAGTATAAATGAGTACAAAATAAGAGAAGGAAGGCGGTGGCAGAGCAGCATGCGGAGGATTGTACTGGACATACAAAGCGAACTGTTTGCAGAGGCGGTCACGAAGGCACTTACGGACAGCAATCTGGATTTTTCAGTGTACCGTTCTTCAAAGCAGGAGGAAACGATCGCTTTGTGCAGAGCCTGTCTGGCTAATGTACTTGTGATGGAGGTTGTTCGACTGGGGCCCTGTCAGTTAAGCGAGAGAATAAAGATTCTCAGGAAATTGCGAAACAGTGACCAAGAACAAATCTTAAAAGTACTCCTGTTGGTAGACGAGAAGGCTGATGAGATGCTTGCCGCAGATGTGCGTCAGGCAGTGAAGGATCATATGGCTGACAATTTCATTTATGCATCCGTATCATCCACATATTTGGCAGGTGTGATTGATACACTTTAGGGGGGAGTGATGATATGAAGATTACGATTGAGAAAATTCCGCAGACTTTACAGGAATTTGAAGAAATATCTGCGATATTGGAGACACCGGAGAAAATCTGCATTTTATTTTTCTGCGCACTTTCATTGTTTGACAAAGATAAGGAGGCTGGCACTGCGGCAATGGATCACCTGCGAGGACCCAGACCTATGACATCTTATGACCAACAATTTTTGCGTGACAGGCTGCGTGGAAAGTCTTATCTGCCATTGGCATATTTTGAAGGAGCAGTACCAGAAAACGGTTATCAGCCACATATACCCTATGTGCTGGATGTTCTGGCAGATCCACGACCTCAGGATATAGAACATGGTTATCTGCGTGTTTTTTTAAAAACGGCAGGAGCAGATGCACTGCGCCCTATTAAACTTAGACAAAAAGGCTCAACCGGAGAGTGGTTTCTCTGGGAATATTCCAGTGTTTTAAGCGGCATACGCATCCCTGCGGCAGAAGATCCGTGGGCATGACAGAATTTGTGTCAAGTAAACAGTTGTGTCATCTGACGATGACATTGAGGTAATGATTATCAGAGATTAGAAAGGAGCTATGACTATGGGACTTTTGAAAGCAGGTATAGGTGCACTAGGAGGTACACTTGCAGATCAATGGAAAGAATTTTTCTATTGCGAGGCTATGCCAAAGGAGGTTCTTGTCACCAAAGGACAGAAGCAGATAAGCGGAAGATCCTCCAATACAAAAGGAAATGACAACATCATCTCCAATGGTTCCGGAATCGCCGTGGCTGACGGACAATGTATGATCATTGTGGAGCAGGGCAAGATTGTGGAGGTTTGTGCTGAGCCTGGCGAATTTACGTATGATACGTCGACCGAGCCGTCGATCTTTTCAGGAAGTCTCGGCGAGGGTATCAAGCAGACATTTAAGACCATTGGAAAGCGCTTTACCTATGGCGGAGATACAGGTAAAGATCAGCGGGTCTACTATTTTAACACAAAGGAACTCATCGACAATAAGTTTGGTACGCCAAATCCTATTCCGTTTCGCGTGGTAGACTCTAAAATCGGCTTGGATGTTGATGTGTCAGTGCGATGCTCAGGTGTATATTCTTACAAGATAGCAGATCCGCTGTTGTTTTATACCAATGTATGCGGCAATGTGGAAAAAGAGTATTTACGTGAGGAACTGGATGGTCAGTTAAAGACTGAGTTTATCAGCGCTCTGCAGCCTGCATTTGGAAGATTATCAGATCTTGAGCTTCGACCCAATCAGATTGTTACTCACAACACGGAACTGGAAGAGGCTATGAATACGGCACTTTCCAATAAGTGGGGTGAACTTCGCGGACTGAAGGTTGTCAGTATTGCACTTGGATCCGTCACATTGCCTGAAGAAGATGCTGAAATGATCAAACAGGCACAGCGCACAGCAATCATGCGTGATCCTACTATGGCAGCGGCAACACTTGTAGGTGCTCAGGCAGATGCGATGAAGGCAGCAGCGTCAAATGAAGGCGGAGCCATGACAGGATTTATGGGCATGGGTATGGCGATGAATGCAGGCAGCGGAATGAATCCACAGAGCCTGTTTGCTATGGGACAGCAGACACAGCCATCAGCACCATCAGCATCAGCAACTCCACAAGCATCAGTATCAGCACCATCGGCACCTGCGGACAGCTGGACCTGCGCATGCGGTCAGGAAGGTATCACAGGAAAGTTTTGTCCAAATTGCGGCAGCAAAAAGCCGGAGCCCAAAATTATTGCAAGTGGCTGGAAATGTAAATGCGGTGCAACTGCAACCGGTAAGTTCTGTCCGGAGTGCGGCTCTCCGAAGCCGGCAGAAGAAATCGGCTGGACCTGTTCCTGCGGTGCTGTAAACAAAGGAAGATTTTGTTCAAACTGTGGTGCGAAAAAGCCTGAGGGCGTTCCACAGTACAAATGTGACAAGTGTGGCTGGGAACCGGAGGATCCAACTCATCCGCCGAAGTTTTGCCCTGAATGCGGGGATCCTTTTGACGATGGAGATGTAGTGAGATAAACCATCACACATTAAACAAATCCGGACCGGTAAGGAAGAAAGCTCTGTTTTGGACAATAAGTGGTTTATAACCGAAGACTATGGGAAAGGCGGTGCTCATTGTGAAAATATCCGGAAAGGTTGTGGTAACTGTGGGGATCTTCTTCCTGATTTCAGGACTTGCAGGCTGCGGTAAAGGAAAGAGCCAGACAGAGGATGATATTGTTCAGATCAATACATCATATCATGGTATGGAACGAGATCCTGTGTATGCTTTTACACTGAAAAAAAAGGATGAGAATTGGTTTCTTGCAGCAAGCTGCAAAGTGGGAGAAGATAAGTTACATTACACATCATTCAGATTCTTTCCCATAACGTCAGAGGAGGCGGATTCGTTCTTTACAATCATGGGTGAGGAAGGAGAAATAAAGCGGATAAAAAAATATCATGACCTATTCCGCTTTATTCCCATCCTAGATGCGCCGTCCCGCAGTACCGGCATTACCTTCACCGATGGAAGCAAGATAGAAAAGAAAATTGCTTTGAGTAAAAAAACGCTGGATTATCTGTATATGCTTGCAGACAGGCATTATGAGGCAGCAGAAAGTGGAAATTTGAAATCGGTATCAATAGTAAGCAGCTGTACGGATTATTCAGCTTCCTACATGTTTTCTCTTGATAAAGTAGAGGATGCATGGCTATTTTCATTTGACGCGGTGATCGATGACGGCGGTATGCGTGTAGAGAAGGAAAACCTGCAGATTAATGATGACCTCTCAGAGAAGATTCTTTCTATTGTGGAGGATCAGCAGTTGCTCGAAGCGGTCATGGAATATAAAAAACCGGAAGAGGATGAAGAATATATTATCCTTGACGAAACAGATTACGCCACATCTTTTACCTTTGCAAACGACAGCCGGATCTGTGCCCCTATAGATCCCGGGGAGAAGCTAACCGACGAATTTTACTTTCTTGCAAAGTATTATCAATAAAAAATATAAAAATAAAAACACGATTGAAAGCGAGGAGGTTTGTTATGCAGGGCTTGCAGGAATACAAATGCCCCTGTTGTGGCGGAGCCATAGCCTTTGACAGTACGATCCAGAAGATGAAGTGCCCATATTGTGACACAGAGTTTGAGATGGATGCGCTTAAGGGATATGATGATGCACTGCAGGATGAGCAGGAAGATAAAATGGAATGGGAAACTGCTGCAGGCGGAGAATGGCAGGAGAATGAGACTAAAGGACTTCTCAACTATGTGTGCAAGTCTTGCGGCGGAGAGATCGTAGGTGACGAAAATACAGCGGCTACATCCTGCCCATTCTGCGGAAATCCTGTGGTAATGACTGGGCAGTTTAGCGGAGCTCTAAAACCGGATTTGGTGATCCCTTTTAAGCTTGACAAAAAGGCGGCAAAGGCCGGTCTGGAAAAGCATTTGTCAGGGAAACGTCTGCTGCCGAAGATATTTAAGGATCAGAATCATATTGATGAGATCAAGGGCATCTATGTTCCGTTCTGGCTTTTTAATACAGATGTGGACGCTCAGATCCGTTATCGTGCTACAAAGGTCCGCACATGGAGTGACAGCAACTACAATTACACAGAAACCAGTCATTTTATGATTCATCGTGGCGGCAGCGTTGGCTTTGAATATGTGCCGGTGGATGGATCCAGCAAGATGGCAGATGATCTGATGGAGTCAATTGAACCGTATGATTTTTCAGAGGCGGTAGATTTTCAGACAGCATATTTAGCCGGTTATCTGGCTGATAAGTATGATGTGACCGCAGAGGAGAGTATAGAGCGTGCAAATAACCGGGTTAAGAAGTCTACAGAGGAGGCATTTGCAGAAACAGTCAGTGGATATGCCACGGTTGTACCGGAAAACAGCAGTGTGCAGTTCCGTGGAGGAAAAGCCAGATATGCCCTTTACCCGGTGTGGCTTCTTAACACTACATGGAATGGTAACCAGTATATTTTTGCCATGAACGGGCAGACCGGAAAATTTGTGGGTGATTTGCCTGTAGACAAGGCAGCAGCGACACGCTGGACAGTGATGCTTTCTGCAATTTTCACTGTAGCGGCCTATGGTTCTGCATGGCTTTTACACCTGATCGGGATCATATAAGGAGGATGATGAAAATGAAAAAAAGAGTATATACTTTTCTGACAGCAGTTCTCCTTTGTGTTCTTTCGATTCTTCCGGTATATGCAGAAGATGGTTTTGTTCATGAATATTATCGTGTGATGGATACAGCGGCTCTTTTATCCGAGGAAGACCTTGAAACTCTGATAACCAGGCTGGATGAGATCAGCGTGCGGCAGAAGATGGAGGTTGCCATTGCCACGACAGATACTCTGGATGGCACAGATATTGTGGAATATGCTGACGGACTGTACGACTTTTGTGAATACGGCTATGGCGAAAACAGGGATGGTCTGCTTCTTGTCATCAGCACTGAAGACAATGACTGGTACATAACAACCCATGGCTACGGAATTACAGCATTTACAGATGCGGGTATTGAGTATATCGGAAGTCAGATGAGAGATGATCTGTCAGCCGGAGATTTTGTCGCTGCATTTAATACCTATGCGGATCTTTGTGATGATTTTATTACTCAGGCGAGAAATGGTACGCCATATGATACGTCCAGTCTTCCAAGTGAGCCAAGTGAGCCGCTTTCCGTGATTTGGATGCCTATATCACTTGTAATCGGTGTGATCATAGCATTTATTGCAGTGGGAAGTATGAAATCAAAGCTTAAAACTGTGCGATTTCAGGCGGCAGCATCCAGTTATATGAAAAACAATAGTCTGAATATTACCGAGAGCAGAGATCTGTTCCTGTATCATACGGTATCACGTAGGGAAAAACCGAAAAAAACAAGCTCAGGAGGCAGCAGTACCCATACT